>CAINVT010000053.1 GCA_903854215.1 uncultured bacterium
TCGATGTTCATCACTCGGCATGCTAGACGACCGGCGGGAAGGGAGCCAGAGGGGTCTTCTTGGCTCCCTTTACGCTGGAATCGTCATTGGTTTGGGTTCCATCTTGCGTTGGACAATACTGCCACTAGCCACTAGAAGCTAGCCACTGTATTGTGATGCCATGTCAAAGGTATTTGTCGGACTTTCGGGCGGTGTTGATTCCGGCACCTCGGCCGCACTTCTCAAGGAACAGGGATATGGCGTGACGGGAGTTTTCATCAAGATCTGGCAGCCGGAATTCATCGAATGCACCTGGCGGGAAGATCGGCTCGATGCCATGCGCGTATGCGCCGCGCTTTCGATCCCGTTTCGCGAGGTCGATCTCTCAAAGGAATATAAGCAGCAAGTGATCGACACCATGATCGCCGACTATCGACATGGCATCACGCCGAATCCGGACGTTCTCTGTAATGAACACATTAAATTCGGGTCGTTCCTCGAATGGTCACTCGCCGCCGGTGCTGATATGATCGCGACCGGTCACTACGCACGAACTGGTGTACGCGACGGCTGCTCGACGCTTATGCGCGCTGCTGATCCCGCGAAAGATCAATCATATTTTTTGTATCGCATTACCGCCGATGATCTGAGCAAGGTCATGTTTCCGATCGGTGCGATGCGTAAGCCGGATGTGCGAGAGCTGGCACGGCATTATGGATTACCGGTCAGTGATAAGCCCGACAGCCAGGGTTTGTGTTTCGTCGGTGACGTTTCTATGCGTGATTTTTTGCGCCGCTTCATTACGGTTGAATCCGGAAATGTATGCGACGTGAACGGAACGGTCATCGGCATGCACGACGGTGCGGCACTCTACACGATCGGACAGCGACATGGATTCACCGTCATCGATAATAATTCGGGAGCGTCACATTTCATCGTGGCGATCGATACGAGTACGAACACGCTCACCGTATCAGCGCAACGCACTGATGCGGCGCGAAGATCGGTGCTGCTGCGTGATATGCATTGGATCGGTGTTCCACCGTTGTTGCCGTGTCGTCTGCAGGTACAAACACGTTATCATGAGACTCCGATACTGGCGGAATTATCCGCGCATGAGACCGGTGTCACGTGCCGCTTTGATGAACCACACATCGCATCTCCCGGCCAATCACTTGTACTCTACGACGGCGACAGTTGCCTCGGCGGCGGAGTGATTGAAAATTAAAAAATAAGGGTTTCGTAAACCCCTATTTCAAATCTGTGTATAGTCTCGATGTACGTGTGATTGACGCGTTACAATGAGAGCATCTATGGATCATATATCGATCACCAAAGCCGATGGTCAGTTTGAAAAGTTCGACCCGGCGAAGCTCGAGCATTCACTGGCGCATGCAGGAGCAAGCACCACGATGCGTGCGAAGATCCTCGCACGTGTGCTGCGACATCTTCGGCCGGGCATCATGACGGAAGAGATCTACCGACATGCGTTCGATATGCTCAAAGATGAGGAGCAAGCGCCTGTTGCGGCACGGTACTCGATGAAGCGCGCCGTCTTTGCGCTGGGACCGTCCGGATTTCCGTTCGAGCGCTTTCTTGCTGAAGTGTTTCGAGGACATGGCTGGAGCGTGACCACCGATATCACGTTGATGGGGCGCTGCGTGACGCACGAGATCGACGTATTGATGGAGAAGGACGGTGAACGTGTCGGTATCGAGGCTAAATTCCATAATGATCCCGGCGGCAAGACCGATATCAAAGACGCACTCTATGTGAAGGCGCGGTATGACGATCTACGCCAGGCACCCGAAGCGAGTTCTCGCGTCAACGAAGGCTGTCTCGTGACCAACACGCGTTTTACGCGCAATGCGATCCGCTATGCGCAATGTTCCAATCTTCGACTCATCGGCTGGGATTATCCGCGTACACGCGGGCTTCTCAATCTTATCGAGGAGGCCGGTGTGCATCCGCTGACGTGTCTTACCACCTTGACGGATGGCGAGAAACGCCGTCTTCTCGATCAAAAGATCGTCCTCTGCAAGCAAATACAGACGCCGCATATCCTGCAGGAATATGGTATAAAACCGGATCATATACCGAGGGTCATCGAGGAAGCGAAACTTCTGAGCGGTATTTGATTCATCGCTGTTGGTACTGCTCATCTCCTTTGTGTTCGCGAAAATCGTGCCATAATATCCTGTATTAACACTTATAAGAAATCCCTATGATAAAAAAGGTCATACTTGCGACTCTCGGTTTTACAATGCTCGCACTTCCCCTTGTCGCCTCTGCGGATACATTAGCTACGCCGGCAATTTCAGTATCTGTTTCTGCAAATCGTGTGCGGCAATTGCAAAATTTTTATATTTCATGGAATAGCTCGCTCGGAACATCGAACCCGCCTGCCTCGGCCGCGGTGAAACTTTCTCTCTATACAGTCGAAGCCATTGCCGATTCGACGGGGGTAAGCGCTTACACATACTCGCTCGCGAATACCGGATATGCGAACGGCATCATGCCAGCGGGATCACTCTGGGGTGACATTGCAACCGGCCTTGCGACGAGCAGTTCATACGCGTGGACTGTTCCGGATCGTCTATCCTGCGGTAATGGTCTTTACGCGCCAGGACCTCGTGGTTGTGGAGGAGTTGGCGGGAGTAGTATGATCTACAACGCGCTCAACCCAGGAAAATACGTCGTTGTCGCAAGTATGTATACGCCAGCGAATGCCGAAGCTGTTACGTGGACGACTGGGAATTCAAATTTGCCAAATCCCTCATACCTCGCCTTCGCTACGAGCAGTATATTCACTATCAATGCTTCGAGCACCGCATCGTTTCAGTCATGGCCGATAGGAGGGGGCTGTTTCATCATCACACATAATCTCAGTTTCGGTTCTACCGATGCAACGACTGGTAGCGATGTGACGACACTTCAGAATTTCCTCATTAGTACGGGGAATCTCCCGTCGGGCGACAATACCGGCTTCTTTGGTTCTGCGACACTTGCCGCCGTGCGAAATTGGCAATCCGCACAGAATATCGCCTATGCCGGTGGCCAAAATGCAACCGGTTACGGTCTTGTTGGGCCACGGACACGCAGCGCAATATCGGGATTTTGCAGCAGTAATGGCGGAAGCAGTACTGGTGGTAGCACTACCAGCAGTACGAGCGGTAGTCAGAATTTTGCAGTATCGTCAAATTCCGGCGCCGCGCCATACACGGTCACCTTTACGGCCGTTGCAAGCACGAGTGTGACACAGGCTGGAGGTTCGTATGCCGTCGACTTCGGTGATGGTACGGCCGGCCAGATGAGCGAAGACTCGTCGAATAATCTCTCTGCTTCGCACACCTACACGCAGGGCGGCACCTTCAATGCACGTTTTTTGCAAGAACAAAGTATCTGCGGTGCAGCGAGCAGTGCATTCTCCTACAACTGCATGACGCAGTTGCAGATAGGAAGCGCGATAGTTACCGTAACGGGCGGCTCCACGATAGCTGCACCAGTGACGAATACTTCGGGGACAGGTGGCTCTACGACCGCGGCTTTCAGCAATTCGGCATTTAATTTCTCGCCCGTTTGCGGCATCGGTCCGTTCACCGTCACATTCTCGAACGTGTCTGGCGCGATTGATTTCGGCGATGGTACGGGTATGGCGGCAAGTAGTGGTACCGTTACCCATACGTATCTCTATGCAGGTACGTATATGGCAACCACTAATAATATGGGTCTCCTTGTCGAAGTAAGCCTTCCGACGGGGAATCAGACGGTCCTTTCAAATGGCCAAATCAATTGCTCAAGCGTAAGCCAGTCGTATGCGGTACCACCAGGACAGAGTCAAGATCCACTGAATAATAGATGGGGACATAAATAATTCCATTTAACCAAACATTCGTACACCACGGCTCCGCAACCGGAATCTAGTTTGCGTGACGGAAATTATTATTCTGTTCAATGAAGCGCTTTCGTTGCGGCGCAGCAGAATACAAGATATCCTTTTGTTCGAGCTATGAAAACATTCGCCGACAAAGTCCGTGACATAGTCCGCAAGATTGAGACTGTAAAATAAAGTGTGTCTGGCACACGGGCGTAAGTCCCTTAAAAAGCCGACA
>CAINVT010000054.1 GCA_903854215.1 uncultured bacterium
CCCGTCGATGAACGGAGACGAGATCTGCAAACAAATGCGTGAGAAAGAAATCACGGTGCCGGTCATCGTTCTCACGGCACAATCCGAGACTGACACGAAAGTGAAGCTTTTGATGTACGGTGCCGATGATTACCTCGTCAAACCATTTTCATTCGCCGAGCTGAACGCGCGAATACGCACGCTTTTGCGTCGGCCACATGATGCAATGCCGCAGACCCTGCATGTGGCCGATATCGATCTCGATCCGAACACACGCCGCGCCATCCGTGCCGGACGCGATATTTCGCTTACACTGAAAGAATACGGACTTCTTGAATATTTCATGCGTCGTCCGAACCAAGTGATAAACCGAGAAGACCTGCTTTCAAACTTATGGGACTTCAACCATGACGGATTCAGCAATGTCGTCGACGTGCACGTAAAGAACCTTCGCCGAAAGCTTACTATGGAACAATCCGTCGACCTTTTCGAAACAGTCCGTGGCGTCGGCTATCGGCTACGGGCTTAGATTTCATATATTGAGCGGTTTCTCCCCTGTACATCCGATCGATCTGTCGTACAGAATGCTATCAACACCTTATACAGCGTTTTCCCCTTGACGCGCGAGCCAATCCTAGTAGCAGAGTACTATTCTCTGTGCTAGAGTCATTAGTGTGGATTAATCTCTTATCTAGAGTGGGAGATTTGACGGGTCGTCTACACAGCGATTGTATGCCTTCCATCAAATACGCATGCTCTACAGGATCGATCGGGTAGTGATCCGTATTCGCTCTCTCGTACAACTGCCACCGCAATGATTATGATCTCTCTCTCTGCAATAAAATACGATAAGAAAATCGGACATGGGATCGATCAGCAGCTTAGCGTACTTTTTGATGACTCGACTGAATTTAAGGTGTGCATGCTCGACGCAAGAGGGCGTATCATCGGCTGGAACATAAGCGCTGAGCGACTTACCGGCTATACCTCTAAAGAGGTGTTGGGGAAGAATTATTCTATTTTTATCTCGAAAGATGAAGCGCGTAAGAACGCGCTCAAGAAAATACTCTCGGTTGCTGCGAAGACGGGACAATACATATCTGAGGGCATCAGAGTGAGAAAAGACGGCTCGCATTTTTGGGCGCGATCGTTCATCACTCCCATAAAAGGGAGCGAAGGAAACATCAATTTTTTCGTGATCATAACAAAGAATATTACGCGAGAGCGGGACATCGATCAAAAACAGGACGAATATATCGGCATCGCTTCCCACGAGCTCAAGAATCCGCTCGCAACGCTGTCGTTATACGCGGAGCTTCTGGGAAAGCGGCTTGAATTGGAGAGCGACAAAAAAAATCTTCGCATGCTGCGTGATATGCAGGGCCAGACCTCCCGTCTCGTAACCCTCGTCGACGATCTGCTCACGGTGAATAAGATCGACGGTGGAGGTACACTGGAACTCCATCTGGAGACGTTCGATCCGAACATTTTTTTAAAAAAGCTCGTTCGGGATTTCCAGTCGAGCACTCGCACTCACAAGATCATTTTTACGGGCACAGTCAGCCATGAGGTACGTGCAGACAAAGCGCGGATCGCCCAAGTCGTGATCAATCTCCTTGCCAATGCCGTCAAATATTCTCCGCGAGCCAATAAAGTGCTCATACATATAGCGCGAGACCGAAACAAATGCGTCATCTCGGTCCAGGATTTCGGCTCCGGTATCGCCAAGAAAGACCAGCGAGACATCTTTACTCGCTATTTCCGAGCGGACGATGCCCATACGGGAAATGTCGCGGGAGCGGGACTCGGACTTTACATCTCAAAAGCGGTCATAAAAGCGCACCACCAGAGACTTTTGGTGAAAAGCATTGAGGGACATGGGGCGACTCTCTCCTTCACGCTATCTTTAGTGAATTAGTTCATCATGTATAGATGAAATCTCATGAAGCCATAGTGGAGAAAGTGGAGGTGCCCGATGCGGATTTGTTGTGGCGTGTGGCCTGGACGTACATTCGGACGGTTATAGACACGGCACGTGAGCCTTTTTTGGTTCTCGATGGGGAATTGCGGGTGCTCTCGGGCAACACGACCTTCTATCGTTTTTTCGGCGTCACCAAGAAAGAGACCGAGCATACGCTCGTGTACAAGCTCGGTGACGGCCAGTGGGATATCCCGTCGCTTCGGAAGCTCTTGGAGAAGATCGTTCCCAAGAACACTTTTTTTTACGATTACGAAGTTGATCACGAGTTCCCCGGCATAGGACGCAAAATAATGCTGCTGAACGCGCGCCGGATATATAGCGCGCACAATCATGATCCGATATTACTGCTTGCCATGGAAGATATTACCAAGCAAAAAGAGCTTGAAGAAAAGCTTCGCGACTATACCATCAAGCTCAACACAGCCGTTACCGAGCGGACGAAAGAGCTCGAATCGCGCGTCCAACAGCTGGAAGAATTGAACAGGTCAGAATAGAACCTGGGTACGATTCTCATCTGAACCATGCGAAGAAGCGACTGAACAGTTCCGAAAAAATCCCGAAGAACGGCATGGTGGTATTGGCAAAATCAAACGTGCTTGACGCGCTTGAGCTGGCAGATGCATTGCGAGCGAACGGGACGGACGTCGTGGCGCGAGTAAAATGGTTCGTTGACGTCGAGAAGCTTCCGCGAGATCCGCTCCGAGCCTCTATGTGAATAGAAC
>CAINVT010000055.1 GCA_903854215.1 uncultured bacterium
CCTTTGAAACGACTTCTTGATGAGAAAAAGAAGACTAAGGAACTCGAAGACCGCATCGCGAAACTTGAGTCAAAGTTCGGCGAGGACGCATCGAAAGAGCTCGTAGGCCAGATGGCCGCCGAACTCAAGATCACTCCCGAAGCCGCCGCGAAACTTCTCGAATACTCCTCCAAGTCCGTCTTAATGACGCTTGAGAAGGAAGGGAAGGTCATCACGCCGGAACTCAAGAAACGCCTTGATGCCTTCGAGGAAGGCAAGGATGAGATCGAGCAACTTACCGCAGAGCAGAAGAAAGCCAAGGCAGAGCAGAAAGAAATTGCCTACTTCGGCGACGAATGGCAGGACTTTCTCCCGACGCTAAAAAAGCAGTACAAGAATGCCACTCCTTCCATGTTGAAGGAAGCCGCGCAGGAAATGTACCGCAAGGCCCGTTCTGCCGACTACGGCAATGTTCCCGGTAAACATCCCGCCTATCCCTTGGACTACATCTTTTTCAGAGAGAAGAAAGCATTTGATACCCTACTTCGCGTATCTCCGAAGAACGGCTCGGGACCGCAAGGTCACGATGTCGAGCAGGATGACGTGAAGATCGACCTCACCGACCCGAATCTCACCCCGCAACAGTTCCAGCGCTACAAGCAGCAGCAAGGAGCGCGGAAACTCGCGGAGGATAAGGCAAGGGGTGGTATCAAGTTCATCTAGTTTTATCGGTGCGGCGCAGTACATAAATTAACGGCAAAATTACTATTATGGCCAATACCTATAATTATAAAATCAATTTTGCCACCGCCTATCAGGAAATACTTTTTCGTCAGCCAGTCTACCGAGCCATCGCGCGCGAAGCAATCGCACCGAAGCTCTATGACGGACAGACGTTAAAGCGCAACTACATCTCGCGTTTCTTTGCGAATGAAGTTGGCTCCGATGGTACGTACACGCCGCAGTCCTGGACGTCAATTGGTGAAACCTTGACGGTCAACCAGAAGCCGGAAGTATCGACCACGATAGTCGAGTGGCAGGACATGTTGGATGATCTTCGGACGGGAGACAACGAAATCCCGAACCAGGCCTCGGCGACGATGTTTAACTACATCGACAGCCGCGTCTTGGGTGCAGTAACGGGTGCGGCCGGTTCCTCGATTGATGCTTCCGCCTTCGGTGGAACGTCAGGCGCGGGCGCGTCGCTTTCCGTCAGCAATGTGCAGCAGTTGTTCTCATTCGCTTTCCGCAACCTCTTGCTCAAGAACGCTTTGCAGGGCAACTATTCGCCGGTAAAGAAGTTCTCGGGCGTAAAGGCGCAGGACGCGGGCGAGCGTATGCCGATCGCCATCATCGACGCAGCGACCTACAGCCTTCTCCAGTTGAGCCTCGGCTCGCGCTGGACGCCGCAGGGCGACCGTGTCGTGATGAACGGCTACATCGACTACCTGTTCAATTTCAACATCTTCGTCTCGAATAACCTTCGCTGGACGGGGCGGTTTGATTTTGGAGCGGGTATCACAAACGGATCGACGGTGTCCATCGTTACGGCGAATGGCACGTTGACCTTCACCTTCCAGACCTCTTTGGATGGTACGACCGCGGGCGCAGTCATCATTGGCGCAAATGCTTCGGCGACGGCGACGAACTTTGCGAACCTCTTGAATGCCCCAACGGTTGGCGTTTCCGGAAAATCGCAACCTTTCGTTTATGCCAACCTTAATCCGGAGCAGAGCGATGTGTTGCGCAAGATCTCGGCCGCAACGCCGAGCTCGACCTACGTTGACATCACGGTTGATGGCAACTCGAATCTGCTTGTCTCGACGAACGACGCGGTGTCCGCATGGACGGCCGGCTACCAGAAGGCTCACTTGATCTTCTGCACCTCACAGTGCATTGACCTCGCGATCC
>CAINVT010000056.1 GCA_903854215.1 uncultured bacterium
GCAGTGATTTCATGCCCGTAATTATGCCATATTTTCCGTCTGATTACTTTACGGATGGGGATGAGGAGGTGTGTATAACTGGGGGTGACTACTTTTGTTGTTGGCGAGGCGAAATCTCGCTCCGGATACGGCCAGATCCGTAAGGCGAAACCTTACGGTGCGTCAAGAGGATATTTTATTCTTTCGGTCGCAATAGTGGGAAAATCTGCGTTTCGAGTATCGGCTTATTCTCGAAGAATGCGAAGAGTCGTTCAGAAACGCCGAATCCGAAAGCCGGCGGCATACCGTATTCCATGGCGCGAATATAGCCTTCGTCTAAGCGTTGTGCTTCGTCGTCGCCCGCATCGCGCATCTGCTGCTGATATTCAAAACGCGCACGCTGATCCACGGGGTCATTGAGCTCGCTAAATCCTTTACCATTCTCGCTTCCCGCAATGATGACTTGGAATCGTTCGACGATGTTCGCATCGTTGGGCGTACGCTTCGCTAATGGTTCGAGATAAATCGGCACGCCGGTCAAAAATGCCGGTCCCGCTATCGTCTTACGAATACTCTTCCACAAGTGATCGATCGCACGCGTTTTGTTTGCTTCGCCCGCCGGAGCCTTGGCGGAGGTGGGTTCTTCACTTCCCAAGACGCCCGCCTCCCGAGCAACGTTGATAGCTTCTTCTTCCGAGCAGTTGATCACATCGAGTCCGAATTTTTCTTTGATGACGGTCGCATAGTCGATTTCGGTCCATTCGTTGGCGAGGTCGACTTCGTGATCATTGATCGTGAACGTATATTGTCCGTAGACTTCCTTCGCGATGTGGCGATACATCTCCTGGATCATTCGCATGCCTTCGCGATAGTCGGAAAAAGCCTGGTAGAACTCAATGGCCGTATAATCTTGCGCATGCTCACGCGACTGACCTTCGTTTCGGAATACACGGCCGATCTCAAATACTTTTGGAAATCCGGCAACGAGAAGTTTCTTCAACCAAAGCTCCGGCGCAATGCGTAAGAATACATCGATATCGAGTGCATTGTGATGAGTCGCGAACGGTCTTGCATCGGCACCGCCGGGAGAACTTTCAAGAATCGGCGTATCGACTTCGATGAACCCCCGCGCAATGAGGAACGAGCGGATCGACTGAAAGAATTTTGTCCGTCGTTCGAACATGGCGCGTATATCGGCATTCAAAAGTATATCGAGATAGCGTTCGCGCAAGATCTTTTCTTCATCTTTCAGACCGTACCATTCATCGGGAATCGGCAAAAGTGATTTTGCAGCCATCGTCCAGGTGGAGACTTTGACCGAACGTTCGCCGCGTTTGGTCGTGTATGGTGTGCCGGTGATCTGGATGAAATCGCCGATATCAACCGCGTCGACGAAAAGTTCGAACAGATTGCGGGACTTCGTAAGTCCCACATCAGTGGGACTTACGAAGTCCCGCATATCGTCTTTTTGCATGACCGCTTGCATTCGCGCGGTACCATCGAAGAGATCAATGAACACAATACCGCCCTGGCCGCGACGTGCCATGACGCGCCCGACAATTGAAAGTACCGTCGCATCTTTTTCCAGTACATCGAAACGAGCGAGCACTTCCGCGATAGAATAGTCTTTTGAGATCGTCACGGGATACGGGTCCATGCCCGCAGCTCTGAGCACGTCAAGTTTCTTGACGCGTTCGTTCCGTATATCGATCTCACTCATGCAAGCATCATAGCAAACGAGCGGCTTGCCCGCACGCCTACGAAGTTACGTTCGATGCACATCCTGCAAGTGTCGTAAGATCTTCACCAGACTTCGTAATTCACGATCATCGAGTCGAGAAAATGTAGCTCGCATCATCACCACAGAGCGACTCTCGTACTGTTCCACTTCCCGCTTGCCGCGCGCCGTGAGAAATATGCGCACGACACGCTTATCAGCTTTCTCATCTTTGCGCACGATGAGCCCCGCACGTGCCAAGTGTGCGATCTGCGATGTCGCCGACGGTGCCTTGATGCGCAAGTATCGAGCGACGTCATGCATGGTCGGGCCGTGCGCATCTCTGATGTGTCGCATTGTTTCGTAACGCAACCATGCGTTGGGATCGACCTTTTGATCCGGCAATTGTGAGCGGAGGATCTGCTTCATCGAGAAGAAAAGTGATGAGAGTTCGCGAAGCTGTATTTTATTCATATCACCGTTAACCTGCCATGGCTTCTGCTTTCATTTCAGCTGTAAGCTGTGAACCGTCTCCTTGGGCGCGCAAAAGGACCAGACCGATGATCGCTCCGCCGAGCATCGCAAGCGCCGCGACGCTAAAGACCTCGCCGTATGCAAGCAGATCTGCTTTGAGAATGATCAGTTGGACACCTTGTGCGATCACCATCGGCACGTGACTGCGTATGACGGAATTCTGCGCCACGGCGAGCACATTCGAATTGGTGGCGTTGGCAAGTATGGTACTAAAGAGCGCGATGCCGAATGCACCACCGATATTTCGCGTAAGATTCAGGAGCCCCGACGACATGCCGACTTCATTGAGTGGAACTGCGGTCGTCGCCGCAGTCGTCAGCGGCGACATACCGAGACCCAAACCGGCACCGAGTAATATCATCGAAGGTACGAAATCGATGAATCCCATCCCCGGATCCAAGTTGCGCAACATATAAAAACTGAACGCCGCGATGACCATGCCCAACGATACGGTGTAGCGCGGATGGAAACGTTGCGCCAACCGTGCGCCCAAGGGAGCGAAGATCGGCAGTGTAAGTCCCATCGGTATGAAGAGCAGACCCGTCTTGATGGCGTCATACCCCAGAAATGTTTGCGCGAATACCGGCAAGAGGAACATCGAGCCCATCATGCCGCCGAACGAAACGAACGAGACCGCGAGCACTGAGACGATCGTCGGATTCTTGAACAATTTGAAATCGATGACCGGGTGAGAATGTCGCGTCTCCCACCAGTACGTCAGATAGCTGAATACGACCGTGCCGGCGTAGCACAGGAGGCTCGGCCCCGCCGTCCAGCCCCAGCTTTGCCCTTGATCGAGCACGAGCACCATGGAGGTAATCGCACCGGCGAGCAGTATCGAACCGAGCCAATCGAATGAGCCGCGGTCGACGGGGCGATCGTGCGGTAGGAAGAAAATCGTCATGGCAAGACCGATGAGACCGATGGGAAGATTGATATAGAAGATCATGCGCCACGAAAAATTGTCGATGAGATAACCGCCCAGAAGCGGACCGATGACCGCAGAGACGGCGAACGATGACGACCAGATGCCGAGTGCCTGCGCGCGCGCTTTGCGATCCATGAATGATTTCGCGATGAGCGACATTGCGGTCGGATAAATAGCGGCACCGACGAGCCCCTGTAGTGCGCGGAAGAATATGAGCGCATCGAAACTCCAGGCAAGGCCCGTCAAGATCGATACGCCGACGAATCCGGCGAAGCTCCACAGGTAGATGACGCGGTTACCGAACATGTCGCCGAGTTTGCCGAAGACGGGCACGAAAACCGCATTGGTGATGATGTACGCAGTCGCGATCCACGCCGCCGTGCTCACGCTAATTCCAAAATCAGTGATGACTTTGGGTACCGCGAGGTTTACGACCGTGCGATCGAGACCGATGAGCAAGGTCCCCAGCATGACGGTCGCCAAGACGAGCCACGGATGCCCCGTGAGCCGATGCATCTGCTGTGGGCTTTCCGCCGAGCTCTCCGCCATATGATCGTTCTACTTGAGGTAGATCGACATGCGTGCGGACATGCCGTTCTTTAATTGCGCGTAGCTGCTCGTATCGAAGCGTGCTTTGATATCGAACTGCTGAGTCTGACGCGAATTCGAAATATTGAAGACGATCCCTGATTGGTTCGAGGTCGGTGATATCTCATCGACAACGGCGGAGAATTGCTGGCCGCCGAACGCGTCTACCGTGAACGTCACCGGGTCGCCGACTTTGATGAGACTGAGTCCCTTATTTTCGTCGATCTCTCCGACGACACGCAGTTGTGTTGGGTCGATCATGGTGACAACCGATGAGCCCGGACTCACCATGGCTCCCACGGTGTCGGGGACGGAAATGATGATGCCCGCAACTTTTGCTTGGATCAATTGGTCACCGACACGCGCGACCGTTTCGTTCTCCGTCACCGTGTCGCCTTCGTTCACGTACACATCTTCAAGAATTCCCCCCTGTGACGGAGAGAGATCTATCTGAGGCGCGACGATCGACGACGTATCGATAGAGACACGCTTCGACTCGACCTGCCAATATATGAATCCCCCTGCGATCGCGGCAATGATAAGGACCGTGATACCGGTCAATATCCAGGTCATGCGTGTGCTTCGTGTTGTCGGTGTCATATATATATTGGTTATTGCGCTTGTCCGAACGTTCGAACGTGATCCGCCGAAGAAAGTCCCGAAAGAATTTCTGTCATTCCCGAGGCACTCGCGATGCCGGTGGTCACAGAAACTTGATGGTCGCCCCCCGCCGCTTGAACAAGAACGAATGTGGATCTTCCCTGCGTGATGATCGCGCTCGTTGGGATTGACAGTGCACTGGAGTCCGTCCGCGTCGTAATATTCGCGCTTCCGGTCATGCCCGCTTTGATACGCGGATCATTATTGTCGAATTGTATGGTGACCTTGTACGAAGAGATGCCGCCGGTCATCGTCGCAGCCGGATCGACAGTGATCACGTGCGCAGGAAACGATGCGGCGCTTTGATACGCATCGAGGATCACGCTCGCCGCATCGCCCGCCTTCACCTTAGCGACATCCGCGTCGGAGACATAGACATCCATTTGAAATTTACTGTCGGAAATCATCGATACGACGGGCACGCCTACAGCTGCGGTCTCGCCGATATGCACGTTATTCACCGTGATCGTGCCGGAAATCGGAGCCGTAATAACCGTCTTGTTGAGCTGTGCCTGCGCAAGATCAACATTCGCCTGTGCGGCGGCTACGGCAGCTTGCTGGGCGTCGACGGCATTGCCGGTCGGCGGCGCTTGGGTGAGTGTCAGTTGCGATTGTGCGGTCGCAAGACCGGAGAGAGCCGACTGTTCAGCGGTCTCTGCACTGTTGAGCCCGCTCACTGCGGCGGAAATATTCCCGCGAGCCGCTGCGATATTTGCTTCATATGTTTGCAACATCGCGGATGTCACAGAATTGGACGGCGTAGCGCTCGCGAGAAGCGAGATGATTTGATCAAGATACGCTCCGACTTGAGAAAGGTTACTGCTCGTTTCTGACTCAAGTGATGCGACATCGATTGCGCTCGCATTACTCGGCAACGCTGCCATATATGTTTGCCAGGCTGAAAGTGTGCTCTCCATGGTGATGCGTCCGGACTGTGCCGAGATCACCAGCTGCGAATTATTCGATGACACGGTCAGGGTCGGCGATGCACTGTGCGGATTGTTGAAAAATGGATCGACGCCATTGTAAATCGCAACGTCCGACTTCACCTGTGCATCGCGTGCCGCCTGTATGATGTTTTGTTTCGCCTGTGTCAACGAATTCTGCGCATTGGTCACGGAAGTCTGAGCGACCGCGACGGTTTGCGGTGTCGCACCCGATTGCAAGCTCGCCAATTGCGCCTGTTGAGCAGCAAGGCCGGCTTTCGCCTGTTCGAGCTGTGCTTGAAGATCAGCACCGGAAAGCGATGCGAGCGTCGTTCCTACTCCCACATGTGTACCGACTGCAGGTCCTGCATATACTACTTTTCCGCCCGTTTGGAATGACAGATCAACCGCATTAGCCGATGCGACGGTGCCGGTAGTATCCACTTCCTGTACGATCGTGCCCGAGGTAGGTACCACGTATGCGCCGGCCGGTTTACTTTCCGTCATGACGTAGGTGATCCCCACAACGACAATCGCTAGTACCGCCGCTACAATAATGATAATGCGAGGCTGTAGGAGCTTCTGTAGAAGTTCTTTATTCATGAATATAAATACTTAGGTGTTCTAAGTACTTCTATAGTAACCCATTCTTCATGAAGATACAAGTACCACATGTTGTGGATAACGAGGTCTCTGATTCTTGCGTTGCAATTACGTCGCTCGCGAGGTACCCTTTCTATGTGTTCAAACGCAAAACACTATTATAATCATGGTATTTTTGATTGGCGTTGCAGCATTCATCTCTACGTCGCTTGGCGGTCTTTTTGCGCTGCGATTGAAAGATCGGCTTCACCTCATACTCGGATTCTCAGCCGGCGCGGTCATCGGTGTCGCCTTCTTTGACCTGATGCCCGAAGCGTTGACGATCATCGGACAGTCGCACTCAGCCGCGTATGCAACAGCGATTGTTGCCGTCGGCTTCGCTCTCTACCTCATACTCGATCGCCTGATCGTCTTGCATCATGACCATGACGGCGAGGACACTGCTCACGACGAACGTGGCTTCTGGGGTGCCGGTACCCTCTCGATCCATAGTTTTCTCGATGGTCTCGGCATCGGGTTGGCATTTCATGTATCAGCGACGATCGGCATCATCGTCGCGGCAGCGGTATTGACGCACGATTTTTCCGACGGGATCAACACCGTCAACATGATCTTAAAAAACGGCGGCTCCCGCATACGTGCCTTTAAGTGGCTTTTCATTGACGCGATCGCGCCGGTCATCGGTATCGTGGTCACCGTATTCGTGCAAGTCACTGATTCGCAGCTTGGCATCCTGCTCGCACTCTTTTCCGGTTTCTTCCTTTACATCGGCGCGAGCGATTTGTTGCCCGAAAGCCATCACCGACATCCGGTGCGCTGGACGACCATCGCCACCGTTCTCGGTATGGCGACGATCTTCATCGTCATCCATCTTGCGGGTTAGAATTTTTTGTTCAATGGTGATGATGTGCATGCGCCTCATTAGTATTTCCCAAGGCTTCGCCTCGGTGACCGGCAAGCATGTATGAAGCAAGGAGAGTCGTGACGGGAACGGCGAGTATGAGGCCGATCGAACCGATAAGGATACGGACGATCTCGGTCGCGAATATTTCGTTGTTGATTGCGTAGGCGATGCCATACGTGGAATTCTGAATGACCAAAAGCAACGGTAACGCGGCACCCACGTACGCAATCGCGAGCGTATTGACCAATGCACCGATATGCTCACGACCGATACGTATCGCACGCGTATATACGTGTGCGCGCGTCACCTGCCTGCCGGCAGGCAGGTATGAATCCCCCATGCGGAAAAGTTCCTCGACTGCAATCGCCTGTCCGATCGCGATGTCATACAAGACACCGAGAAGACCGATCATGATACCGCCGAACAAGAGGCCGACGAGATCGATGGTTCCTTTCGAATTGAAATTAAGATAGACGGACTCTTCGCTGTTGTAACCTGAAAGATGTGCTGCGTGCACGACGTAGAACGCTCCGAGTCCGGTGATAAGGACGGTCGCGATCATTCCAATGACTGCCGCTGTCGTCGTGCGATTGAACCCATGCGTAATATATGAACCCACGATGATGATGAGCGATGCGACGCCGATCGAGACGAATATGGGCGAGTAGCCATTAAGGATTCCCGGCATCAGTACATAGAAAATAAGAACGAGACTACCGCACAGGCTCATGAATCCGCGGATGCCTTGTATCCCTCCGAACAATATAATGAGAAAAATAAATACGGCGGCGAGCCCGATCAGTATATTCAACCGATACGGGTCTGACACGGAATAGTAATCGGTACTATCGACAGAGCTCGTCGTGTGTCGAAGATAAAATGTGTCTCCAACTGAAAGTTGCGTGTAATCATTATCGAACGTCACCGTCTTACCTGCATCGCTACCATCAAGAATATGTGCCGTTAACGTCTGGTCTGATTCAGTGGTGTTCGTTCCCGGGATCATCTGGGTGTGTTCGTTCGCGACGACTGTGACCGTCGCTTTCTCGATCGTCTGTATCGGAGGCGCGACAGACGACTGTGCGAACGAAACGACCGGAAATATGACCGCGGCCACAAAAAAGCTCGCGATCACGGCCACGTATATTCGTTCGCTTAATTCCACCGCTTCAGTATACCGTTTCCAAAAAGCTTTGTAATGAATGTGGAGACAAGGAGCACGATCATACCGATACCGACTACGGCTTCGAGATTCGTTTCGCGATCCTCGACCTCGCGCATATTTCGGCCGACGAGAACGAAGCCGCCATTATGTGGGACAGGTACGATGACCGCCGCAATGCGGACACCCATCACGGGCTCCCACGTATCATGCGGAAGATTGTTCCCCTGTGCGAGAGCGAGATTAAATTCGCCAAGGGGAGGGACAGGGATTTTCCCGTCGAGCAAACCAGAAGAAGCGACGGGCGTACCTGACGAGTCGTAGACGGCGATCC
>CAINVT010000057.1 GCA_903854215.1 uncultured bacterium
CTGAGACGCGTGAGAACATCTGCTTCACGATGACTTCGAGGTGCTTACGCGCGGTAGAGACACCTTGGAGTTCGTAGATACGCATGACCTCCGAGATGATGTAATCCTGCGCGCGCTCACGACCCGCAAGCGTGAAGAGTTCCTCCAGGTCGGCAGAGCCGTCGGTGAGGAAATCGCCCTTCGCGACATTGTCGCCGACCTTGACGATGATAGAGCGCAGCGGATGGATGCGGAACTCGGTCTCCTTCTTCGCACCCTTCACGGTCTTGGCGGTCGAAGCGACGTCAGGGACGATGGTGATCACCATTTCCTGGCCGTCCTTGGCAATGTCAGCGACGACGCCAGCGACACGTGCGAGAGTTGCCGGGAGTTTCGGATTGCGCGTCTCGAAGATCTCTTCGACGCGCGGCAGACCCATGGTGATGTCGCCACCTGCAGTTGCCACGCCGCCGGTGTGGAAGGTACGCATCGTGAGCTGAGTGCCCGGTTCGCCGATCGCTTGGGCCGCGATGACACCGACTGCTTCACCGACATCGACGAGCTCGCCCAACGCGAGATCCATGCCGTAGCACTTCTGACAGACTCCCCGCGCGACGCGGCAGGTCATCGGGCTACGAACGAAGACTTCCTTCGCCGAGCTCTCCTCGACTTTCTTCGCATCGTCGCGATTCATCAGATGATTACGTTTGAAGAGCACGGTACCGTCCACCACGATGTCTTCGCCGACAATGCGGCCGTTGAGACGATCCGAGAAGCTACCGCCGATATTTTCCTTACCGGGGCGCGGAATGATGATGCCTTCTTTCGTATTACAATCACTTTCAAGAACGACAACGTCATGCGCAACGTCGAAGAGACGGCGCGTAAGGTACCCGGCGCGCGCTGTGTTCAAGGCAGTATCGGCAAGGCCTTTACGGGCACCGTGCGTCGAGATGAAATATTCGATCGGGGTGAGACCTTGCTTCAAGGCAGACGTAATCGGGAATTCGATGACCTCGCCGCGCGGGTTGGTGATGAGTCCCTTCATGCCCGCCATCTGGTGGAGTTGCACGACAGAGCCGCGCGCACCGGAGGTGATCATGTCGTGGACCGGACCTTGCGGGTCGAGTGCCTCGACGACATGCTTGCGCAATTCGCCTGAGATCTTCGCCCAGATTTCGATCGTCGCACGACGACGTTCATCGTCGGTAAGAAGACCGTTCTCAAAGTTCTCTTGTTCTTTCGCGGCAGCGATTCGTCCGGCTTCGAGCATCTCTTCCTTAATCGCCGGAACGACGACATCCGAGATTGACCACGTGATTCCCGCGTGCGTCGCATAGCGGAAGCCGAATCGCTTGATGCTGTCGAGAATCGCCGGAATACCGTCGAGCTTGTAGCGCACAACGAGACTACGGACGAGCTCGCCCATACGCTTGTTGGTGATCTCTTCATTGATGTACGGGAAATCGTTCGGGAGGACGGAGTTGAAGAGCAGACGACCGACGGTTGTCTCAAAGACCTTGCCTTCGTACTGTGCGTACTTCGCGTTCTCACTCGGTAAGACCCTGATCTTCGCGCGAATATCGATCGCTCCGAAATCGTACGCCGTGATCGCTGCATTGGTCGTCGGGAACGCACTTCCCTCGCCCTTCATGCCGACGACGGTCTTGGTCATCCAATAACATCCGAGCACGATATCGAGAAGCTTCGAAGCAACGACGACATCACCCGAGCCCGGCTTCAACACATTTTTATTTGCAGACATGATGCGGCGCGCTTCCATTTGCGCACCATCAGAGAGCGGCACGTGAACGGCCATCGCATCGCCGTCGAAGTCCGCGTTGTATGCCGGACAAACCAACGGGTGCACCTGGATCGCATTGCCTTCGATGAGTACCGGGCGGAATGCCTGGATCGACTGACGATGGAGTGTCGGTGCACGGTTCAAGAGTACATATTTTCCTTTGATCGCTTCTTCGAGAATCGGCCAGACTTCCGGTGCTTCATCTTCGATGAGACGACCTGCGCCGCGGATGTTGTACGCGAGTTCGCGTGCGAGCAAACCATGGATCACGAATGGGCGGAAAAGCTCGAGCACCATATGCTTCGGCAGACCGCATTCATCGAGGGCGAGATCAGGACCGACGACGATGACGGAACGACCCGAGTAGTCGACGCGCTTACCGAGCAAGTTCTGACGGAGATAGCCGTGCTTGCCCTTGAGGTAATCAGCGAGTGACTTCAAGGCACGTCGGCGACCGCCGAGAATACCGAGAACTCCTGCACCACGACGCATGGAATTGTCGAGCAATGCATCGATTGCTTCCTGCAAGATGCGCTTCTCGTTACGGAGAATGACTTCCGGCGCGTGGATCGCGAGCAAACGCTTGAGACGATTGTTTCTATTGATGACACGACGGTAGAGATCGTTGAGATCGGAAGACGCATGGCGACCACCTTCAAGCGCAACCATCGGACGCAATGCCGGCGGCACAACAGGAAGAGACGTCATGAACATCCACTCAGGTCGCACGCCGGCGCGCTGCAAACTTTCGGCCAAAGCGAGACGCTTGCGAAGCTTGTCGCGATCAGCAGCACCCGACTTTTCCTGGTCATGCTTTACCCTCTTGATAAATTCATTGATATCGATCGCTTTGAGAATATTGTAGAGCGCTTCAGCACCGATCGCGGCGCGGAACATTGCGCCGTATTTCACCGCATACAAATGGTATGCAGCTTCGTCGAAGACGACGCCCTGCTGGATCGATTCGATCTCTTTCTTTGCCTTGGTCGCTTTTTCTTTGAGTTCAGTCTTCACGTCGGCATTCGCCGCTGATTTGGTCTTGATCGCGAATTCTTGTTCGAGATCCTTGAGGAGACGCGCACGTTCACCTTCGTTGACCGAGGTGACGATGTAGCCCGCGAAGTACACGACCTTCTCCACCTCCGCTGCCGAAAGTCCGAGCATCAGCGCGATACGTGATGGGATTCCGCGCAAAAACCAGATGTGCGCGACCGGTGTCGCAAGGTCGATGTGACCCATACGTTCACGGCGCACGATGGCACGAGTGATCTCGACACCGCACTTCTCGCAGATAATCCCGCGAAAACGGATGCCGCGATATTTACCGCAGTAACATTCGTAATCTTTTTCAGGACCGAAGACACGCTCGTCGAAGAGACCGTTCTTCTCGGGGCGCTGGGTGCGGTAGTTGATAGTCTCAGGCTTCGTTATTTCACCGCTCGACCATTCATGCACGCGCTCCGGAGATGCGAGTCGCATCGTGACCGCGTCGAAATCCATCGGGATCGTATCTTTCTTTTTTGGTGTAGACATATAGTTGATGGTTAGAGAGCCAGTTTAATAAATTTGAATTAAGCTTGAGAATTACGTTCACGGAATTCGATATCGATCCCGAGGCCACGTAGGTGTCGAACGAGGACGTTAAAGGTCGCCGGAGTATTGCTTTCTTCGATACGATTACCGGAGACGATCGCGTCGAATGCGGCAGAGCGGCCGAGGATGTCGTCTGATTTGATGGTGAGAATTTCGCGCAAGGAATAGGCGGCCCCGTAACCGAGGAACGCCCAGACTTCCATTTCGCCGACACGTTGACCGCCGTTCTGTGCCTTACCTCCCAACGGCTGCTGTGTCGTGAGGGAGTATGGTCCGATCGAGCGCATGTGGATCTTGTCTTCGACCATGTGGTGAAGTTTGAGCATGTACATGACGCCGACGGAGACCGGTTGTGCGAACGCTTCGCCGGTACGTCCATCAAAAAGGATGCGCTTGCCGGACGGATCGACACCCGCCTTGGTGAGTTCATCGCGGATTTCTGCTTCTGTCGCACCAGCAAATGACGGAACGACGGCTTGATAGCCGAGCATGTCTGCGGCGAGCCCAAGGTGAAGCTCAAGAATTTGTCCGAGGTTCATACGTGACGGAACGCCCAAGGGGGTGAGGATGATGTCGACAGGATTCCCCTGTTCATCGAACGGCATGTCTTCTTCCGGAAGGATGCGTGAGATGACGCCCTTGTTGCCGTGACGTCCGGCGAGCTTGTCGCCGACGGAGATCGTGCGGAGTTGTGCGACTTCGATGTGAACTCGCTTTATCACGCCTGACTCCAATTGATCGCCGGTCTCACGTGAGAATACTTTGACGCCGATGATGCGGCCGCGCTTGCCGCCTTCCATGCGGAGCGACGTGTCCTTCACATCCTTCGCCTTCTCGCCGAAGATCGCGTGCAAGAGGCGCTCTTCCGGTGTGAGCTGAGTCTCACCTTTTGGTGTCACTTTACCGACGAGAATATCGCCCGAGCGAACTTCCGCGCCGATGCGAATAACGCCATCTTCATCAAGATTGCGGAGTTTGAATTCTGAGACGTTGGGGATGTCGTGTGTGGTCACTTCGGGACCGAGTTTGGTATCACGCACGACACAGACGAACTCTTCCATGTGGATCGAGGTAAGACGAGCTTCCTTCGCGATCTTTTCGGAAAGGACGATTGCATCTTCGAAGTTACTGCCGAACCACGGCAAGAACGCGACGCGGAGATTTTGTCCGATTGCGGTCTGTCCGCCGACCGACGTGGATGTGTCGGCCAAGAGATCACCTTTCTTTACCGTGTCGCCGACCGAGACGACGGGGCGCTGGTGGAATGTCGTGAAGCCATTGGTGCGCATGAAATTGACGAGATTGTACTCCTTCGTCTTTCCTGCCGCATTCTTGACGCTGATCTTCTTTGCATCAGATACGGTAACCTCTCCCGCTTCCTCGGCAGTAATGAGACGTCCGGAATCGAGCGCCGCGACACCTTCGATACCGGTCGCAACGAACGGTGCCGTCGGTATGACCAATGGAACCGCCTGTTTCATCATGTTACTACCCATGAGCGCGCGGTTCGCATCGTCATTCTCGACGAATGGGATGAGGGCGGTGGCAACAGAGAACGGTTGGTTGGTCGCGACTTCCATGTAGTCGACATTGGTGCGTGCGACGATCGTCGGATTGCCGTTCTTACGAACTTCGACGAGCTCTTCGGTGATAGCACCCTTTTCATCGCGAACGATGGCGGCATGTGCGATCGCATACTGCTCTTCTTCGAGCGCATTCATGTAGACGATCTCTTTGGTGATGACACCATCCACTACCTTCGCATACGGAGTTTCGATGATACCGAATTCATTGGGACGAGCATAGAGCGACATGTGCAACACGAGCCCGATGTTCTTGCCTTCCGGCGTGTGGATCGGACAAACGCGGCCGTAGTGCGATGAGTGCACGTCGCGCACTTCGAGACCGGCGCGTTCGGAGGTAAGACCGCCGCGACCAAGCGTGGAAAGCGTACGGAGGTGTTCGATCTCATCGAGCGTATTGTACTGCTGCATGAGTTGTGAGAGCTGGTCGGTCGTGAAGAATTCGCGAATCGCAGCCTGGAACGGGCGCGGGTTGACGAATGAGACCGGTGTCGTGGTCTCGGGATCAACCATCGCCATTCGATCTTGGATGTTGCGCTTCATGCGCGAAAGTCCGACACGCATGCGCTGTTCGAGCAATTCGCCGGCGAAACGCACACGACGGAAACCGAGGTGGTCGATATCATCTGCTTGCGCCAACGGATCGGCGTTCAACGTTGCGATGTGGACGACGATGCGGATGACATCCTCGAGATTCAAGGTGCCGTTCTGCAAGTGTTTCTCGTCAGTCGGCAAATTGAAACGTCGGTTGAAATGAAAACGGCCGACGCGTGAGAAATCATAGCGGTCGGCAGAAAGGATCGCCGCGACGTGGTCGCGCGCGGAGTCAGACGTGGCGATATCGCCATCGCGCAAGCGGCGGTAGACCTCGACGAATGCCTCGTCGACAGTCTTCGCATGGTCATGTACGAGCGTCATCGCGACACTGTCTTTCGCCGCAGTCGCTTCGAACTTCGCCTTGATCGCTTCGTCGGTCGTGAGGCCGAGTACGCGCAACAGCGTCGTTACGGGGAAACGGCGTTTTCGGTCGATCTTCACATAGACGGCACCATCCGGATCTGATTCGATCTCGATCCACACGCCGCGGCTCGGTATGATCTTCGCGGCAAAATAATTCTTCGCCTTGTAGGGAATCGCTTCGAAGAACACGCCGTACGAACGGGCGAGTTGCGGCACGATGATGCGCTCGACGCCGTTGATGATGAATGTACCGTGAGCGGTCATCCACGGGAGGTCGGCTAGGAAGATTTCCTGCTCCTTCGTGTCGCCGGTCGTCTTGTTCTTAAGGGACACCGTCATAGAAAGCGGCGCCTCGTAGGTCTTGTTGGCACGCTTGGCATACTGTTCATCCCAGCGCAATTCACCGAAGGTGAACTTCACGAGATTGAGCTCGAACTTCTTTCCCGAATGGTCACTGATCGGAGAGAACTCGCGGAACACGCGTTCCGCACCTCCCTCAACGAAGTCCGTGAAGGATTTGATCTGCGACTCGACGAGACTGGGGAGCTTCACCAAGGGTTCATTGAAACGCCCGAAATACTTCTGCGGTCGAACCGCGGCATTTGTTTTCGCCATAATGCGTTTGTGCATACGAGAGTTGCCTCTGTATGCAGTCTCTATGAGTTATGAGCACGTTTGTAAAAGACTTCTATCAAACCGTGGCTCGGAACAAATGAGTGTGCATCCTCTTTTATCCCTCGCGCGACGTGATAAAAAATACGACTAAACCCCCGTGTATCCTTTACTCAAAAGCGCATCCGTAACTCAATCGGCTTGCGAGCAAATATGGCGGGATTATAGCGCATCATGATTGCTTGTCAAACGGGGCGGCCGGGGCTCGAGAGCCCCGGCCGCCCAAATAACCTTTATCCTCATCCATTATTGCCCCGCGTGCGCACTCTGTTCTGCTTGGATCGCCGTGATCTGCTGCGCTGTAGAGACCGGTATCGCGACAGCAGGATTGATGGCGACGAGGGTGTCGAGCAAGTAGCTCCCATCTACATTTCCCCCTAATTCAAGACTCACGAATTTGGGTTTAAAGAAAGAAACGGGTTGGTAATTTAGCGGGCATTTTTCAAAAGCTGTGAAATGAGTTTGTATCTGCGGTCTTTTCGTAATCCGTGATGTACGGCAAGCTTTCTCTTGAGAACAGAAAAGGATCCGTCGATGTGATTGGTGGTATTCGGTATGTTGAGCTCGGGATACTTCAAATAGGTAAAGAGATATGGGAGATTTGTTTTCAATGATCGGTATGCAGACCGTACGTTCTTGTGCGTGTAGCACCACTTCTTCTTGCCTGTAACAAAGGAATCGACCGTCTTCTCTTCGATGAAGACATGCCATTTTTCATGCCACGCTTCAAGCACTCTCGTGAACGTTGTCTCATCGCTTTTGGTGAGTGTGAGGACGAGCGCACGAAGCTCCTTGCCGGCATCCGTTTTTGGTTTACGCGTGAGATACTTCGTCACCTGTTTGATCTGATGGAACTGGCACATCTGTACAGGAATATCCTTGAACACAGCCAGGAATCCACGCCTCCCATCGACAACCGCTGCGAGGAACTCCCAACCTTTTTCTTCCAGGATCCGTCTGCCGTATTGGTAGTGCGCCATCCGTTCACGCTCGACCTCGTGCCACCATATGTTTCTCTTGAGATCATGCGAACGGAACACGCAGACACCGTAGGCATGTCCCCAAAAAGTAGTGTCGGTGATGATGACCGTCTTTTGTGGTATGAGTTCTTGTTCAGCGACTTCCACTGCATCGAGCTTCTCACGAACCCATACATGCGAGTGTCCGTGCTTCTGTGCGAGTTGCGTGAGCGTCTGTTTTCCATCCACGTAGTCGTGCCACAATTCCTCCTGCACTTCTTTAGCTCGGCGAGCGGATTGAAACAATCTGCCACAGTCTCGACAGCGAAACCGTTGGAGTCCACTGCGACGGCCATACTTTTCAGTGCGAAAAGATATGCAATACGGGCACTTTCTTGTTTTTTTTACGCATACTCGTTGATGATTTGAGTTTTAGCTAGTAGTACAGCCACCATACTCCGAAATCACCAACCCGAAAGTTTCTTTAACTCCGAATTTGTCAGCACTCAGCGGTACTGCATATCCGAAGAATATATGGAGGCCACCCATCGTATTTTTTGAAACATCTGCAAGACTGCGAGTATTTTGTCTTGAATAACTGTTGCCAATGTACGTCATATCCTGATTATGATTCATCCATCCTGGTGTCGTATAGGTATGCGTCACCACGCCAGGAATTGGTACTTGGCACGGTTGCGGTACGACTCCATTCACTGGCCAGCATCCATTGAATCCGTTCGAAACGGTTTGCGATCCGTCGCCAAAGTCCAAGTCTTCTTCTTTGGCCGAAACTGCAAGATTGGAAAACGTCACAGTCAGTGGTGCACTTCCCACTGTGGGACTCACTGACATGACTGGTGTTGAAGCCGTACCTGAGGTTGGAGTCGGGAGAGCGATACTTCGCGCCGCGAGCAAATTCTGGAGTTCCTGCGTCAGGGTAACGATTAACTGCTCAAGTGTCGCGATGATACTCGAGTTGTCCGTCGAGGCTGTTTGAGCCGATGCGATGATGGGAGATGCACGTAATGCAATACCGACTACCGCAGATATGATTTTTTTTGTGCATACATTCTATTACTGTACGACCGTGTATCCAAGAAGCCATTCCATCGTTCCCATTCCTTCGCAATTCGGATCATTCGATGCGAAATGGTAGCTTGTTGATGCACCACTATAGCAGCGGTACAGCGGCTCGGTGTTAGGTTGTTTATTAGTGTAGACCCATCCTGCAGTACGCAATCTTGTGAACCCACCACTCACACACATACCATCATTAGTAAGCAAGAAGTCAGGATGTCCGGCCCAACCGCTCTCACACTCTTCAATTTTATTCGACGGTGCTGATGGGTCAGCGCTTGTCATGACATATCCAAGTGACTTGTCGAGATTCCAATTACCGCTATACCCAATAGCAGGTCCTGTTGTACTCCAGCGCACACCGCTACTATTTGTGTACCGCGCCAGTTCGTTGAGCGGCGGCTGTGTGACCGACGACGCACCGGCGGTCAATTGGATCGGGGACATCACCAAATATCGATGGTCAAACGCACCGCCCGGCGGTAAGTAGACATACGTCAACATGGCGTGATTATTGGTGATGACATTTGAACCGTCATCTGCGACAAAACTCGGGTACATATAGAGATCAGTAGGAGCGGGACGTGTCCAGCTGGACGAATCAAAGTTGACGATGGGCGACGAAATCGAGGTAAAGTTTACCTTGTCCGACGAAAATGAAAGTTCCAATCCGGAAGCTTCGGCGGTTATCCCAGCGACAACATTCTGGTTTTGCCACCACCCAATATTGGATCCTTGAAATGATGACAATACTGCTCCTGTTCCACCAAGTGGCGTTACTGAAGCAGACCAGATAGTTCCATTCCACACCCGCCATGCAGACGGAGATAGATTGGAGTCCGGTGCACGAGCAACAACGGTGCCCCATGGGCTTTCCCAACGCATAACGTACGCATACACATAGCCGTCCGGTGCATGGACCATCGCACCATCACCTTCACCAGCTACCGTCGCTGACGTCGCTCCACCGGAGCCAGTAAATACTTGACCGAGAATATTCCATGTAAGACCGTAATCAAACGACTTTCCAATACTCATTGACTTGTATGTTGTCTGTCCACAATTGCCATTTATACATTTTGACTCTTCATGAATTAAACCCCACAAGGTCGTACCTGATTGATAGGTACTATTGAGCCAATTATTGGCGCCAGCCTGTCCTGGTGTTATGACGGCTACACGGGGGCCACTCACGCTTGTTATCGTTGGACTATTGATAGCATATGTCGTGGCATTCGCCGAAAAACCACGAAAACCGCCTGAAGGAAGTGCTATCTCGTTGAATGGTTGGTCAAGTTCATCTCCATCTGAGGTTCGTACGACTGTCGGATGACCAACTCGTACCGAAATACACGACGGGCAAAACGATATCGGCGGTGCCGTTTGCACGATCACTCTCCCATACACCGCCGCAATCTGCGAAGCAGAGAGCGCCGTATTCCAGAGTTCAGCCTGCGATATCTGTCCGTTCCAGTTCGCTCCGTTAACGGTGCTTGATCCACCGCCATTGCAGCCAATGCTTTCTGATGTGATACCGCTCACTGCAGGAGCTTTGCCAGAGGAGATGAGGACACCGTTCTTGTAGAGACTGTAGGTTTGGGTGGAAGCATCGTAGGTGGCGGCGACATGTACCCACGTGCCCACCGTGAAGGTCGCGGTGTCAGCGGCGGGTGTAACCATGCCGGTACCGAGCGATGCGGCGCGCAATATACCGGCTACGTTAATTCTGAAGATGTCGGATTGGGCGCCGTTGGCGACTCCATTGGGGACGCCGCTTTCGATGATTGCAAAACCATATCCTGCCGATGGAGTGGCGAGCTTGACCCATGCC
>CAINVT010000058.1 GCA_903854215.1 uncultured bacterium
ATCCATTCGGATTTCCTGTAATCTGTACACTGTTTTCTGTAAACTGGCATCACACTGCGTGTGATGCACCCTCTTCAACTCCTTGTAGACATATGGTTTCAGTTCTATTTCACTCCCCTCACCGGGGTTCTTTTCACCTTTCCCTCGCGGTACTAGTTCACTATCGATCTGAAGAAGTATGTAGCCTTACCGGTTAGTTCCGGCAAATTCACTCAGGCTATTCGTGTCCTGAGTTACTCAAGAACTACAGCCATAGAGTTGCTTTGATTTCGAGTACGGGACTATTACCCTCTGGGGTCGCACTTCCCAGTGCGTTCCTCTATCTAAGCAATTTTTGACTCTACCTATTACTAGCGCTGTAGCCTTATGACCCCCATCCCCTTAGACAGTTGCTAGTTGATAGTTGATAGTTTTTAGAAGATCAGCTCGTGCATTTCTGCATTTCGCTAACAACTAATAACTAACAACTTCTTTACTGGCCCCTATCTAAGTGGCTGAGTTTGGGCTGATCCCGTTTCGCTCGCCGCTACTAAGGGAATAACTATTGTTCTCTTTTCCTCCTGGTACTGAGATGTTTCACTTCCCAGGGTAAGCTCCTCTCTGCGTTTAAGAGAGAGGTCATGGAAGTTCGTTCCATGGGGTTTCCCCATTCAGAAATCTCCGGATCAAAGGTTGCTAAGCACCTCCCCGAAGCATATCGCCGCTATGCCGCGTCTTTCATCGCCTTCTTCAGTCAAGGCATCCACCATACGCCCTTATTCAGAACTCCCGCTAGGAATTCTGAGAACCGCGTACCCTAATCCATGTCTAAACAGATTAGGTTATTTTGAATCATCGTATCAATTCATTCCGACACCGCTGTCTTCGTGAATGAGGGACGACGATTTGTTATTTGTTTTAGATTATCCAGTACCACGTTCAGATCTCGAAAATGTGAAGTGGGGGCGATCGGAGGACGAACCTCGGCCGACCGCCCCACACCCCCCGCCTCGTGAACGAAGATATCGCGAGGCTAAGAGAAAAAGAGCTGAACGTGGTACTGGATGTGCCCCGCGCAATTTTCTTTGCACGAGGTTCCTTTTTCTCATCCGGTAGACGATACCGAGATAAGAAGTTTTGATTCTTGCTTTGCCGCGCCAAAGTCGCTTACGCGACGACGGCGGGTAAAGTTTTTTGTTTGTGTCGTTATTCAGTTTTCAACGAGCATGTATATGGTACGAAAAAAGCCGCTGAGGAGCGGCCAGGGTTATCAGCTCGAGAGCCGGCTAACCTTGCCACTTCGCGCTAAATTCATTACTCATATACGCTCGCGAGTATAGACGACTCTATTACTCGTGTCAAATCGAGGTCGAGGGCAAAAATACAAAGGTCGGAGCTTAGGGTATTCCACGCTCCGACCTTTGTATTTCAGGCGTATTACGACACAAAATTTCTAAAGAAAACGACCTCTTTTTCTCCCGCCAAATGCCGATGTAAAAGTTTGCACCCCGCGGATTTTCCGCGGGGCGCACTCTATTTTTTCAGAGCATACTTCGCTTCCGAAGTAACCGTGTCAAAACGTGACGTTCATGCGGTGGCAACGATGGCAACGCCAGCGCTGCTTCTACGGTGAACCATGCCTTTCCTTGTCCTTCACGCAGCTGCAATCGCTGCCACGGTTCCCAGTGCACGATGAACGTATGGTCGAGCACGCGCATAACTGCTCGCCCGCGCTTCTTGAAATGCCACGCTACATCGAATAATCGATGTTCGGGCAAAAGACCATAGCCGAGTTCTTCTCTCCATTCACGACAAAGAGCTTGAAACGGAGACTCGCCCCGTTCGACACCGCCACCAAAGAATGCCCCGCAACCGGGATAGACATGTGCCCGCCTGCATCGTAAATGAAGAAGCACCCGACCATCTCTTCTCAGCAGCATGGCACATGCCCCGCGCTTGTGATGTGTTATGTGCCGCATTGGGCGCCTCCTTCCCCCTGAGGATAGTGCAGAAAAAATCGTGCGTGGTCAAACTTGTTTTAAAATTACTTCTGCTCGCACGAGATCCTCGGGATCCGTGATGACAATCCAATAGGATGCTTCAATAAGATGCAGCGGTTGTTTTGATGCAAGGATGGTTTGTGGCAGTCCATACTCATCGCTACCGGGTACTTTCGGGATCATCGGATAATCAAAGATTTTCGTATCAAGGAGGAATGCTCCGGTACTCAAAAAACCCGACCCACCATCATGATGCGATGCTTCGATAATATCTTTCACTAAACGATTCTCACCGAAGACAACTTTCGCCGCACTGGTAAGATCATCACGTTGAAGACCAAGCACCGTCCACTCAGTCGACTGTGCGAGTACCCGTATATCTTGTGGCGCATAAATGTCGTCACCGTTGAGAACGAGGAAGCGATCTGTGAGTAAATCTTTCGCACGAGCGAGGGCGCCCATGGTGCCATCGAGAATATCCTGCTCGACATAGCACATATGTTTGCCATTATAGTTTTCGCCGAATCGCTCTCGTATCTTATTAGCAAGATAGCCGACAATGAGAATGATCTCATCGACTTCTTCGGGCAATGCATCGAACTTATGTTCAAGAAGCGATTTCCCCGCCACTTCGAGCATCGGCTTCGGAGTCTCATCCGTCAAAGGCTTCATGCGCGTGCCGCGACCGGCGGCAAGAATGACTGCTTGCATGCGGGCATTATACAACAAAAAGCGGATCCAAAAAAGAACAAGGGTCGGACCTTGGTAGCAACCCAAGGTCTAAGTAATTTAGAACATAGGTCAGAACTTGGATACCCTTAAGCTCTGACCTATGTACAACTCACTTATTTCTGATCGTGTGACATCTCGCTGCGGATGTGTTCGATGGCACGTGCAGCCGCATCCTTGCCGCCGAGACCGAACGCAAGGCCGAATGCAATCGAGAGTGCGATCACGACTCCGGTAAAAAGCGTATTGATGAAGTCGGTGCCGATGCCGAGCTGCGTCATAACCGTCATAATCGCGAAGATCCAGATCGCCCACTTGGCAACGGTGCCGGCGAAGTTACCGTGACGCGATCCCGCTGCACGCGCAGATCCTGCGATGAGTTTCTTCACGACTTCCGCGACGACCGCGGCGAGAATAAGTATCAAGGCAGCAATGATCACGTGCGGCAAGTAGAGAAGGACAACTTGTTCGAGAACGATGGTCACCATGGTGAGCCCAAGTATGCTCAACGATGCGCCGAGGAATCCGAGGATCACGAACCACATGACCAGCGTTCCGAGGAAACGTCCGGTATTGAGTTTGAAACCGAGATCTTTTGCTACCTCATCGAGACCGGCAGATTTCATCACGTCGTCGATGTGTAAGACTTTTACGACTTCGATGATGATGCGGTACAAAATGACACCGACGATCCATCCTACGATAAGAACGATGACCGCCGCGATGATCATCGGCACATATTGAAGGACAACGAACCAGAGATCACCGAAGGATCCCTGTACTGCACCGGCGGATTGCGAGACTATCATAAATATAAATGAGTAATTAATTTTGAATAATGAAAGATTTGCGACCTCTTATATACTCAAAATGATAGCATCCTATTGCACGACTTTTCGACGCTCATTTCCCTCCTGTGGATAGGTTGATAGATTCACTAGAGCAAGCGTGTCTTGTCTAAGAGTACGAGATGCGGGAAATCGAGCGTATCGCGAATGAGACGATCTTGCACCGTCAGCCGGTAGCGAAATTCAGGCGTCGTGAATGCGGCGTAGCGGATCTCACGTCCGAAACTTTGTTCAAGTCCTTTGAGCGCCGTCTCGAGACGTTGCTTACTGAGACCGTCTGCCGCAAGCAAAAGATCGGCAGGGCGTGTCGGGTCGCCCATGAAATTGCCCGAGAGCACGACGACGCCGAGTCGGCCGATATGCTTCAGTGCGGTCGTGATCGTATCGTATCGTGCGGGCGATACCTCATGCACAAAAGTAGATAACGCACGAAAATGTTCGAAGTCGGTATTCACTGTCCATACCGGCTCGGTCTTCTTTGTAGAATTTTTCTTCACCAGCTTTCCGTTCTGTAAGACGGGCATCGGCAATTCCTTACCTCTCGTGATGGCCGCTATGTGTTCAAGTTCTCGTAGTGCGCGACTTGCAATGCGCGGTGTAATGCCGGCCCGCTTGGCAGCAAGTACAAGGGTGAATGATTCGGCATCATTGAATATAAAGATACGCAGCAGACGTGCGCGCGCCGTATCGCCGATAAGTTCCGCCAAAAAATCCTTGCTTTTCATATGCCGATAGTATCACGTGTCAGCCGCCAAAAGAAACCGGCCCCGACACAGGTGTGCCGAGGCCGGTTTCTTTTGTTGCCCACAAAGTTCAGCGTTCGATAGTAAGTTGGATTACTTCAACGTTACCTTCGTCGAAATCTGCTGATTTCGACATGATTCCCACATATGGGAATCACCACCCGGAAAAGTTACTTAAGAGTAACTTTTCCTCCAGGCCGGACGCTACTGCGTCCGGCACGTTACTGAGCGTCGGGCCTTTGACGGCATCACGTTCAGCAAATGATTGTTGGATTATTTCAACGTTACCTTGGTCAAAAAGCTGCTGCTTTTTGACACTTCTCGGGCCAAGCCCTCGTCGCCACGGAAAAGTTACTTAAGAGTAACTTTTCCTCCAGCCTCTTCGATCTTCTTCTTCCATGCTTCTGCGTCTTCCTTCTTGACTGCAGGCTTGAGCATGGCAGGAGCAGATTCGACGAGTGTCTTCGCTTCGGCAAGTCCGAGCGCGAGCAACTCCTTCACCGCTTTGATAACGGCGATCTTCTGTTCGCCGATCGCAGTAAGTTCAACATCGAACTCTGATTTCTCATCAGCGACAGCACCTGCTGCAGCCGGACCGGCAACAGCGACAGCTGCGGCCGAGACACCCCACTTTTTCTCAAGTAACTTCACGAGCTCATTCGCTTCGAGGATCGTGAGCTTCTCCATTGCTTCGACAAGAGTCTTGAAGTGTGAAGGGACGACAACGTCCGCCTCCGCTCCTTCGACTTTCACTTCAGTATCTTCAGTCATAATTTTCAATTTTTAATTTTATAATTTTTATGCACTCATTTTCTGCGCGCGTTGGTCGATGACCATCGCGAGACGCGTGAGCGGCGAGTTGATGAGGTTCACCAACTTGCCACGCAAGACATCCAAGGACGGGATCGTGGCGATCTCTTGCATCGCTGCGGCATCGACGAACTTGCCGTCAAAAATACCGCCGAGGATGACAAGCTTCTCCGGACCCCATTCTTTGCCGAAGCTATGAATGCGATTGGCCGGCAATGTGGAATCGGTACTTGTCGTGTTGTACGCGACAGCGACTTCACCATCCATCGGCACATTCTGATGGTCGTGACCGAGGTTATCGAGTGCACGCCGGATCAACGTCTTCTTCGCAACCGTGTAACCCAAGCCGTCAGCGCGGAATGCACGGCGCATCTTTGATTCCTGCGCGACGGTGACGCCTTTGAAGTGGACGAAGACCGAGGATGCAGCGCTTTTGATAGCGCCCTCGACCTGGTCGATTATTTCCTTCTTCTGGTCTCTTGTTTTTGCCATGTATGTTCTAGATGTTATGGCACTAATAATGTGTACCCGCGTAAAGGACGTAAAATTGCTACGCAATCACGTCCCTCGCGGTTGTGAAAATTGTAGTCGCTTTCGCTTCTCAATTTTCTACAAGGCTTCGAGAGTTCTAAGGCTTAACCTTGGAACGTTCGACCTCAAGCAAGCTTCGTCCTTCCGTAGCCGCGTCAGACGCGGCGGAGAAGGAGCTGAAATGAAACCTTCCAGTACTCGCTTTCTCTGGCCTTATGCGATGCATAGTACATTGTTTCGACACAACGTCAATTTGATTTTCACCAACAATGTGTTACTATATATCTCAGGTGCGTCCATGCACTTCGGAGGAAGGACGTTGACATCTGTTCAAATAATCAGTCCCGAGGAGATGGCAACTCTCCTTGAGGAAATCAGTCTACGGGGCCGTGTGGCCAATATTGTTCTTCGCGATGATCGCCCTGATGCGCGAAGTGTGGCCATGCAGTTGCGAGCAAAAGTCAATTTGACTGATAGAGGCGAGAATCGCGTATCAAAAATCGGCGGGGGACGCATAACGCCCAACAGGGCAAAGGTTCTCTTGTTTGAGATACTCCTCCTCAACATCTATGCCCATGACCCCGGCGTATACACAGAGTTCGTCGCATGTATGCGTGACGGTCGATTGATGGAAAATCAGGTCCAGGCCAGATATATAAGAGAAATTGCCAAGCGGCACGGCCTTGTGGTTCCGAGTTTCTGACCGTTAAGTTGCCGATCCGAAAAAGCGTCGGGAATCCTTCGGGATCCCGGCGCTTATATTTTTATATTATTTGAGCATGAGTGCGAACGCGGCTGAGGCCGCTTGTTGTACATCTTGTGTCTTCGTATAACTACTCACCGCAAGTGTAAGACTGAAACTCAACACGAGGAACGTGACAAACCCGAAGGTGAATTTGAGAAACGATCCCGTCGGCGACTGTTGCATCACACTATTGTATACCGTCTAAACAATCAGAAAAGCGTTTTATCCATTCTATCCGACGCGAGTTGGTTTTGTCTTTGCATTCCGTGATAACCACCAGTATTTCCAGGCGATGACGATGACGCTTATAATGACAAAAACTTTTTGCATCAAGTCGGTCATTTCGGTTCGGTCGGGGGTGAGGAATGCAGGCATTACCGGAGAAGTAACAATAAGCAATAACGCTACTACTGCGACCAATCCGGTAACTTTCCACCAAGTGGCAAAAACTTCTTTACGAACAAATATTAAGACGAAGAAAAGTAGTGGCAACCAACGGATACTCCAGTAAAGAGGCTTTCCAATCCCAAAGTCAATTGACTCACTCAAACAATTTGCATTCAAGTTTTTTGGACACAAACCAATTAGGTCAGGATGAAGGAGAAAATACCCGAGCGGTATTGCCGCCAGAGATACTGCACAGAGCATGATTGAAATGACTCGATGACTCATAGTTTTGTTCCCACCAATACCTTCAACTCCTCAATCATACCAAGAATTTGAGTGCCTTGGGCCGGTGTGATCTGTTCTACCTTCATCAGCAACTTCGGCTTCGACTTGGTAACTTCGTTCTCAACATACGTTTCGATCAGATTCAACTTGCGCAAAACCCGCGTCTTCACTACGTCTTTTGTATTGGTGTCTTTCAGATCTCCATCATCATTGTTCCATTGCGTGCTCTTACCAATGAGATAGCTGGCATTCATGATCTTCGCCTCGAGTTGGATCTTCACCAAGAGCCCGAGATCCATGCCAAGAATATCCGTGAACATCAGCTTCGCATATGCGGCAGGATCGGTAAGCTGCGCAGATGATGATATCGTCATGTCGGTCTTGCCATCACCATTCTCATCGACCACGAGCGATGTCGCTGTAGGGTTTGTACTATTGAGACTTATGGCAACCGTGCTCGAAGCAGTGACCGGAATCCCACTGAAGGTTACCGGTATCGTCGCTACCCCACCGGAGACCGGCGTGACCTCGAAGGTGAACGTCCCTGTGTCGGTGCCATGCAGTTTGACATTGTAAACGCCGTTTGCAGGCAGCCCGATGTATTGTCCTTCTCCATATCGTTGGTAGTAACTTCCGGGAATCTGCTCTTCGACATACAGGTCGTCTGATTGCGGATTAGGATTTGGTGCCAGTCCGGTGTGATTGCCTTGGGCATCATAGACATCAAGCGACACCGGCGAGAGGACGCGGAGACGTAAGCTTTTGGTTAGCGAAGTAGGAGTAGGTTCCACCGAAGTTACATATAATGATGATAGTTGTGGAGAAGACGAAGCTATCAGTTGACTGAATAGATCTTCAAAAATTTGTGTTTCCGTGATATTCGCGTGATTAAAGTTTGTGTGTTTATCATTGTTAATTTTATTTACATTTATGTAGTAAGTTTGCCACGCCGTCGTCGCCACCTGGCTTGGGATTACGACAGTCCCATCTCCATCTTCAGTCATATTTACAATGTGACGTGGATCTACCACTGTCTCACATGATCCATTTTGACATTGCGCGTGAGCCACTTCAGAGTATGTGACTTCAGACGGCGTATCGATTCCCCATCCGGCAATCTGTATTACTTGCACTCCGACAGGCGGTACCCACGAATCTAGATTCGCATGAAGTGTAGCTGCGCTCGTCAGAAGTTTTGACGAAAGCACATCAGGTGTTTCTGTATCGAGGAATACTGGTTTCTTGCGTCCACCAGCACCGGTAATGAAGCTGGCAAGTTGTGTTGAATTTGTGATGGTCGGTGTGGATATCCCGGCAGTCGATTTGAGTGTCGGGGCGTTAGAGAGGTCAACAACGGGCGTCGCAACCTTTGTAAAGTATGCTGCGGATGGCAAGAGATCGTACGCGTCGGGCATATTCTCGGCAAGTCCGCGCGCAGTAGAAAGCGACGCCATAAATCCTTTCGACTCGGGAATATCCTGAAAATCTCCATGCAGCATTGACGCTATTGCTTTCGGCGTACCGGTCTGCGGCACGTCGACGAAGATTATTTTGTCGACAAGATTGGATTGGCCTTCGGATTGCAATTTTATCATGAGAGCCTTCGTGATGAGGCCTCCATTGGAATGTGCGACAATCGTCACCTTGCCGGTTTTCGATGTCTTTGCGAGCAATATGAGTTCCTGATCGAGATAATGTGTCCCATCATCGTACTGTGTGCCCTTATTAACTACGTCGTCCGGACTCATACGCCAGTCATAGGGAAATACGAGGTAATCACTAATCGAACTGCTCACCTTGAGACCCGCAAGCTGCGCCAGAAATGATTTGTAAATATTGTCTGCGTAATAGGTGTACCCCGCGATAATAGGCGCGCCTTCTGTATCAATCGCTGCATTCGTCTTTGTATAAATGTGGTTGATACTCGCACCACTACTATCAAGGTACAAGGATTTTACATCGGCCTGATTACTTAAAAAACCTGGTTCCCAAAGTTGGTGTTCCGTACTGCCAGTCAATGTGTACAAACGGCTCGATTCGACACCAGGAATAAACAAGACATTCGATTCGCAATTCTTCGAACACGACGCGGTCGCTGCGCCGGCGACATAGTTGAATGAGATTTGTGAAATCCAAGTGATCGGGAAATTCATGTTTGGGTCATAGGGATCGGCGAACCAGTGCGCGATATCCGCATCGGTGGTCGGGCGGTCGATGCCGGTATCCGTAATCGGATCGTAGATACCGATCGTCGTCGGGAAGTATCCGGCGACAATCGTATAGGTATCTGAAGGGGTGGAAGCGTTGCCGAATGCCGGCAAATTGAATGTGACATGATTCGTCGTTACTTGCTTAATCGGGGCGGGAGCATCCACCACGGAATAATTCCCCCCTGATACCGCATCACCTCCTTCCAAATTTCCGTAGGTACCGCGGAATATTCCGTAGAATCCCTGCGTACCTGATGGCTGGCTGTTCGCCGGCTTGAGAATCGTAACGTCCCAATCACCGTTAATGGAATTGAGATCTGCACCATTGACGGTGACTAGCGGAGTAACGAATGTATCATTAACGGTGACACCGGCATGACTCGCAGAGAGCCATGGTTTTGGAGCAAGGATAATATCTGCATATGTTTTAGTGGTAGGTACGAACAAACAGAAAAGCACAACGAGCGACGCGGCGACAAAAGCCGCCGCGTCTGCTCCGCGCACATTTGAAATCGAAATGCCTGACCCCAAAGCATTTACATCTACGCTTGACCCCAGAGCGTTGTTCATATGTGACACGGATTATGCCACCAACGAAACCGCCCTCAAGAGGTTATCCACAAAAGTTACCAAGCTCAGAGCTTGGTGATTTCTGTGGATAACTACAAAGCTCTGAGCTTTGTATATTCGGCATGTTTTTCGTGGACACGATGCGTTTCGGATTTGATGAGTTCATCGAGATCATCTTGTGCGTCAAAAAAATCGGGCAGCTCGTCGGCAAGGATGGCGCGTTCGGGACGTTCGTCGATATGGTCTTTGAAGCTCGAAAATCGATATTCAGACAAGAATAGGCGCGCTTTCCTCGCGCAACGAATCCCCTTGTCTTTCCAATCGGATTGCAGAAGATCAAGCGGATTGAGATGCACGTAGGCGAACAGGTACCGAAAATACGATTCAGTGTCGATACGTTTGGATTGATATCTCCCCTGGAAAAGCGTGCCCGAGTGGTCATAGCGTGCATTGAAATACATCGAGTACGCACCGCAGATCTTTTGGAGAAATTGCTGGATCCCGTTGTCAGTTTTGGAACGCAAGACGAGATGAAAATGATTGGGCATCAGCGTGTACGCCAAAATGTCGACCAATGATTTTTCGCTATATTCGTGTTTGAAAATTTCCGCAAAACCCCTGCCCTTGAATCGTTTGGCGGAATATTTTGAGAGGACGTCCCGCATCACCACGTGATCGCGTGTGTTGTACAGATAGAGCAGGAGTAGGAATCGCTCGCGATCTTCATCAGAAGTGAATATGTCATGCTTATGAGCACCGCGATTGTAGACGTGGTAATTTTCTCCTTCAGCAAGCATCTGACCCCTAAGATACATCGGAAGATTGTAATCCTACAAAGCTCAGAGCTTTGTAGTTATCCACAGAAATTACCAAGCTCTGAGCTTGGCGTGTGGGGAGCTATTGGTATTTGGCGAGATCGGCTTTGAGTTCTGCTGCGTTGGGGTTGGCAGCGAGACCTTGTTTGAGCAGTGCGATGATCGTGGTCGTCGACTGCGGATATTGATTGGTATAGAGCGAAAACAAATCTTGATAGAGATACACCTGTGTCGGATTGTTCGCGATTGCAGCCTTGTATGCGGCGGCAGCTTGCGGATACTTATGGAGATAATTCGTATAGAGATCGGCTAGGTTGGCATTCGAGACGACATTGCTTGGATACAGCGCGAGCGCGTACTGCCAATCGGCAGCAGCGCCCGCATAATCCCCCGCTTCTTTTCGAGCATCGCCGAGTGTGATCCATGCATTGAAATTCTTGCTGTCACTTTTGAGCACAGCCTGAGCCTGTGTGAACTGCGTTTGTATCGATGACTGCAGATCGGTCGAGATTCCAGAAGTAAAAACGAGCGCCGCTTTGAAGTCGGGTGCCGCCGGTGCGTTGCCGGCAGATACGACGTGGATCGTGTAGCCCGCGTTCGAGGATGCGGACGTAACAGAGATTGATGCCGCCGGTGAAGCCGATGTCTTGACGGTCGTCGAAGTCGCACTCGTGGTGGTACTTGTAGCGGTATTCGAAGGAGTGCCCGGAGACGCCGGTTGCTTCGAGAAGTAATACGCGATACCGATGAGTATGATCGCGACAATAATAATACCTCCGATGATCTGGTTACGTTTGTCCTGTCGTGGTTCCATATGTCCCCAGAATACCACAGCTCGGGCATCGGGCAAAAGCGGCTTACGAAACCGTATTGCCAGTGCGTTTTTCTTCGTGATAATCCTCTTCGGAATTGATCGACCAGAGGGCCGACTTGTCGGTGCGACCGGCAATGATATTGTCGACCGCCATCATGGCGGCGAGCATCGAATGATCTTGATTGTTGTATCGATGCATGCCGTTACGACCGATGAGAAAGAGATTTTCGAACTGATTGAAATGATCGCGTACGACAGAGAGTCGATCGTATGTACCGGTGTAACTCGGATACGCTTTCGGCTGCCGAATCACGACGCCGCCGATCACCGTACGATCACGTAGCAATCCGATCTTCGCAAGTTCTTCACCGGCGAATGCGACAAGATCCTCGTCACGCATATTCCATAATGCATCACCTTCCGCACAAAAATATTCGAGTCCGACCCAACCGCGTGATTGATCGGCAAGCAATTGCGGACTCCAATTGTTGAAAAATTGCACACGACCTACGTTGACCCCCGGTTCATGCACGTACATCCATGTATCAAGAAATGGTGATCTGTCCGCTTCAACGAGCGGCGCATCAAGCAAAAGTCCGACCGTCAAAAAATCACGATATTGCAGGCCACCCGCAACGTCTTCGACTTCGGCCGGCAGATGACCGTTGAAAATCTGTGCCAAAAGACGCACGTCGGTCGTCGAAAAAACATAATCCGCATCGATGATCTCCGTCCCCGCTTTTGTCTGTACCTGCACGCTTGTAACGCGTGAACCCGCGCTTTCTATACCGACGACTGACTCACCCATGCGCACCTCGCCACCCTTTGATTGCACCTGATCAGCGACACGTTCCCACAATTGGCCTGGTCCGTAAACAGGATATAAAAACTGTTCGATCAAGGATGTCTCGACGGATTTTCCCGCAAGTGGTCCGGCATGCAACAGCTTCTTGATCGCATGTGCGATCGCACCGCTCACCGAAAGACTCTTGATACGCTGCGCGCCCCACTCGGCCGAAAGTTCTCGACACGGAACGCCCCAGACTTTTTCTGTATACGATTTGAAGAACGTCTTGTAGAGCTCAGTACCGAATCGATTGATGAAAAAATCTTCGAGCGTCGTCTCCGGCTTGCGTGGAAAAAGTCGCGACCACATGTACGTCCATCCGATCTTCACGACCTTCACGGGTCCCAGTTTGGAAAGCGTATCGAACGATAATTCAACGGGATACGCGAAAAGTTTGCCGCCGTAGAGAATGCGCGTCTTGCGCGGACGTACACGCAGGACGTTCTCACCGTCTGCCGACGATGCCATACGCATACCGTCCGTGAGCGCGCGCGTCGTGCGTTGATACGTGATATCGGTGCTTTTGTCGAGATCCAATTCGACCGGCAAGATCTCGCTCCACCATTTCATCACGCGATCCGACTTCGAGAAAAATCGATGGCCGCCGAGATCAATGCGATTGCCGTTCCATTTGACCGTACGCGAAATACCGCCGACGTATTCAGCATCTCGCTCGATCACGATCGGCTTGATATCGGTCCGCGTCAATAATTCATATGCTGCGGTAAGTCCCGCCGGCCCCGCACCGATAATGACTGCGATCTTTTTCTTTTCATTCATAGAAATATGATCAACGACAGTGCGGCAATCGTAGCATAAAAGTTGAAGGTCGGCTTTTGCGCCGACCTTCTGTTCGTGTTCGCATTCATTCGCATTCACGAGCCTAGAGTTTTCCGTTCTCGCGTCGCACAGCCGTTTTTTCCAGAAACCATTGACGCCAGCCAAGCACATCAACGATGGGAAAAACGACGTCAAGAATAAGGTCAGTCATCAATTCCTGCGGTCGCGGAATACCGAAGATGACGCGATGACTGACATTCTTCTCATTCCGCGTCAGCCACCAGACACGCGGGAAATGCGATAGTGATGAAACAACGACGAGTTGGGCATTATTCTCGCGCACTCTGTTCAGAGCAGCTTCGATTTGGCCGATCGTCTCGAACCCTTCTGGAATGACGATCGTATTTTGACCGCCGAGTTTTCCAAGCGCTTCACGTTGAAAATCGCGCTCGAAAAATCCAGGCTCTTCAAAACCGCTCACGACCAGCAGTGCGCACTGTGCACTACCGGCCCAACGTTGGATTAGTACGGCGGCTTCGCACGCGCGATACCAGTCCTGCCATCGAAGCGGACCGATACGACCCACGGGGTTCGGGCTTTTCATCAATGGAAGAACAAAAGTGTACACCTCTACTCCTCCCTAAAAGACTGTCGGACTTCGTATACTATGACATTTTGATACAAAAAAGCAAGTGTTAGCACTATCGCGGCGGACGCGTGCGCTTCGTCCGTCGAATTAACATATCCGTGAATGCTGAAACACCGGTAATCGCGAGGATGAAAAGATACGGCTCCGCGGGGATGCGGTAGCGCGCGAGAGAAACGGGGCCGGTGAGCAGTGCGAAGTACGCGACGAGTCCGGTAAATAACAGCATATAAAAGAGTTCGCCCCGCCGAATGATGAGCGCAGAAAGCGCGCCGAGGCATACGATGAACCAGAACGCGACTTCGAGTAAGATCGGCATGATCGTCCCAAGGCGAGCAAGCCGATCGCGAATGGTGCCGGAGGTACGTATTTGTGCGAGTACTGTCGAAGGCGGCACAAGATAGCTGCTGTTATCGCGTTCCTGCATCACCATCTGTTCATATGCCGCAACGCTGCTGTCGGCGAAAAATGGGATCGTATTGATCACATGAAAATAGGCGTACGAGAACGGATGCTGGAGGATCAGATCCTCCGCAAGCCTTCCTTGCTGATTCGTTTGATCACCGCCCGGCGGTGTCAGCTGTGCGAGGCCTGCAGCTATCATTTTGTCGACTTGTGCGTATGCAGGATCAGCCCACGCGATTCGTACCGCAGCAATCGCCGAGATGTGCTCACCATTTGCATTCATCAAGCGCCACGCAAGAAAGTCACGCACATTGTACTCGAGAAGATTACTTGCTCCCACATGCGCGATCTCGATCGCGCCAAAATCTCGATCATTACGGATCACCCACGGCGTGACGACGAGGAGAACTGCGACAATATAAACGCACAGCGGAAGGATCATCGTTTTCCATTGCTTCATGGTGTTCACTGCGAAGATACCGCCGGGGCGGAAAAGATACATGATCGGTAGGATCGGGATCAAAAATTCGCCGATCGGCCGAATGAGGACCGCAACGCCCATGAGAACTCCGACGAACGCCCAACGTATGATCTCGCGACCACGACTGCGCAGTTCGAAGAAAAACATCAAATAGACGCACATGACGATGAGTGAACTGAAAATGCCGTCGGTGATGATCGTCGTGTTGCCGATGATGACCGAAGGGTCGAGCATGTACAGCAATGCGGGCACGAGTGCGAGCGCGGGTTGCACGAAACGTTGCGCCATCACATAGACCAAGATCGACGCGACAAGCGCGAGCATTGTTTGGATGACGACCGCGAGTACGAACCCTCCGCTTATCGCTTTCACGCCAGCAAGAAAGAGCGCATAGCCCGGCGGCCATTGCCGCTCCGGCGAGAGGTCAGGACTGTATGAAAAGACACCGTGTGCGAGGATGTTGTCGGCCATGAGCGCGTAACTTTGTGAATCCCCTTTCACGATAGGATACGGCGCCGACTGCGGATTGTGTACGGCACTGTGCGCGAGATACGCGTACGAGGATGCGTAGGTACCTATGAGGATGATCGTCAGAATGAGAAGCCGATTCTGCTCTGATTGCAGCGCACCTCGAAACAAGTTCATATCAGACGCGATTGTGGTCGTCTTCGAGTCGAACGATGTCGTTCTCGTCAAAATCACCGAGCGCGATCTCGACGACGATACCACCTTTTTTCGATTCGAGTCGGTGCACCGCCTTCACATCCACATTGATCACCTCACCTCTTTTCATCGAGATCAGGCGCGGTGTACCGTCTTTGTCATGGACAGTCGCTACTGCATCCCCCTCCACGAGCATCCAATGTTCCTGTCGGTGATGATGATATTGCAAACTCAAACGCTGCTTCGGACTGATATAGATCGTTTTTAATTTCCATCCCTCACCCGCATCCCATCCATAAAATTCTCCCCACGGACGTACCGATCGGACGAAGTTGCGCGCCGCATCGCGAATCATCCATGACGACGATTGGACCTTGCCACCCCTTCCGATATTGTAGACAACTTTGATGCCCAACTTTTTGCAAAGTTCTACTTCGGGTATCGGATCACCACTCGGCTTACGATCGCCGCCATTGGCAAAGATTGCAGGTTTGAGTTTGGCGAGTTCGCGCGAGACACTTCGATCAGGATCATCTTTCTTGTGCGAAGTCAGCACAACCTTATCGACGAACGGAAAACTCTTGATGATCTCGGCGCGCTCTTTCTCTTGCATGAATACATGTCCCTTCTTGGAACGAAGCCAATTATCATTGTTAATGACAACGACAAGCTTGTCGCCCAGCTTGTGTGCCGCTTCAAACATCCGCACGTGCCCGATATGTATCGGATCAAAACCGCCCGAAACCATGACCCACTGCTCCGCGCGAGGTTTCGCCGCGTTTGCCTTCTTCATATTCTTTCCTTTTTTCGCATGTGTGATGGCCATACTTCTTTTATCGTTACGTGCGAATAGTCTAGCAAGCCCGACATGAACGCGCTAGGATGAAAGTACATCAGACGGTTAAGGGATTTTGTGTATTTTGCATACAGCATTGTGAACATATAATTGCTATATAATTGCCAAAATGAAAACTTTTGCTTTTATTGATGCGTCCAACCTCTTTTATGGCGGCCAGAAATCGCTCGGCTGGAGCATCGATTATGCAAAGCTCCGAGACTATTTGAAAGAAAAATATGGCATTGAGCGAGCGTACTTTTTCGGCGGTGTTGAAATATATCGGTATCCGTTTGATTATCTTGCGTACGAGTCAGTGCCCATCCGACAGCTTGAGCATTACATTCTCGATTTGATACAGAAAGAAGGCACACGAATGACTGAGGCACAACTCGTTCTTTTCGATCGGCACCTGAAGCGCATTCGTTTCTATCGCAAACTGGAGTCATTCGGCTACACACTCATTTTGAAACCAGTCAAGACATATACAGACGAGGATGGCAACCCGCGTCGCAAAGCAAATTGCGATGTCGACATGGCTTTCTATCTTATGCGCGAACGCGACGACTTCGAACGTGCGCTGATACTTTCTGGCGATGGCGATTTCCTGCCCGTACTAAAATTCCTCAAAAAGAACGGTAAGCAGGTTGTCGTACTCGCGCGTAGCCCGCGCACCGCAAAAGAAATAAAGCAGTTCGCAGGGAACAACTTCAGGGATTTTGAGTACCTGCGCGAATTACTCAAACGCGATGATGAGGGGTGAAAACAGCGAGCGGCACCCATGTAGGATGCCGCTCAAGTCTGGTACCAGTTATGATAGATGATCGGCGCAAAAAGTCAATGACAAGTCAGTCTAGCAAGCAAGGCAGCAACGCGCTAGGATGAACGATATGGGTGGAAAATTCGACGATCTCGCTGCACGATTTACCGCATTCACAGGGCGAATATTGAAAACCGATGGTCGCTATTTGCTTCACGGCGGCTTCTGGTCGTTCATAGGTCAAGGCTCGGCAATTGTATCTTCGCTCGCGCTCGCCGTCGTCATTAGTCGGTACGTGCCGAAGGATGTCTACGGTGACTATAAATACGCGCTCGCCGTCATCGGCATTCTTTCGATATTCACGCTCAACAGTCTCTCGTCGGCTGTCTTCCAATCGATTGCGCGCGGATTTGACGGTGCTTTGTTGGACGGCTTCCGCATCAATCTGCGCTGGAGCATCCTCGCGTTTGTCGGCGCGCTCGGCATCGCGGCGTATTATCTGTTCGCGCATAACTTCGTGCTCGCATTCTGCATTCTCCTCGGCGGATGTGTGATGCCTTTCCAGAACAGCGCAAATCTGTTCATTGCGTTCCTCGCAGGCAAAAAAGATTTCGCGCGCCGTGCGCTCTATGCCGACATGCTCGGCAATATCATCCCCGCGATCCTCATGATCGCGGTCGCGCTCTGGCTGCCGAATCTGATCGCGCTCGTCGTCGCCTATTTCATCGGTAATCTTGCCGTCGATCTCTATTTTTTCCGGCGGACCATGCAGCTCTATAAGCCCGATCCGGAGAAGAAAGATCCGGCAATGAAGACTTACGGACTTCACCTGAGTGCGATCGGCATTCTCGGCGGCATCGCGGGCAATTTCGATCAGATCCTCCTCTTCCATTTTGTGAGCGCAGCCGACCTCGCCGTCTACGCATTTTCAATCGGCATTCTCGACCAGGTGAAAGGGCCGGCCAAGATGCTCGACACGATGATGCAGGCGCACTTTGCGAACCGCGATTCCTCTGACATCAAAAGTGGCATCGGCAACAAGATGCTCTGGATGCTCGGGGTCGCCGTCCTCATGATCGCCGTCTATTACGTCTGTGCACCGTTCATATTCAAGATCCTCTTCCCCGCATACCTCGCCGCGATCTCCTATTCGCGTCTCTACGTGTTCAACCTCCTCAGTCTCGCCGTAGTACCGATCAGCTCGTACTTCACCGCGCACAAAAAAATCAAGGAACAATACATATCGAGCATCGGCGGCAACGCGATCATAATCATCTTCATGAGCGTAGGGACGATCTTCTGGGGTCTGTGGGGGCTCATCGCCGCCCGCGTCGCGGCGAGCATCGCTTCTAGTTTACTCTCCCTTATACTGTATTGGTATGCCACGAGAATTGATATGGGAGTTGCAGGTTGATCCTATGCTTGAAACACCTGTCGCACTTTTCATATTCAACCGCCCCGAAGAAACGGCGCGCACGTTCGATGCGATCCGGGGAGCGCGACCGCGAAAACTTTTTATCATCGCCGACGGTCCACGGTATCCCGAAGAGATACCGCTCTGCGAAGCGACTCGCGCCGTGACCGAGCACATTGACTGGTCTTGCGAGGTAAAACGTAATTACACACCTATAAATATGGGGTGCGATCCGCGTGTATCTTCTGGAATTTCATGGGTGTTCATGCATGTCGACCGCGCGATCTTTCTTGAAGACGACTGCGTTGCCGATGGTTCGTTCTTCACGTTCTGCCAGGAACTTCTAGATCGATACACGAACGACACGCGCATACTTCTCATTGGCGGAACATCGTGTCAGGAAAAAAATCCCGATTATAAGGCAACTGCAAGCTACTATTTTTCCATGATGTCTATGGGCTGGGGCGCATATGGTACATGGCGGCGTGCATGGAGCCAGTACGACTGGGACATGAAGCGCTGGCCGTCGTTGCGAGACTCCGGCGAACTCAAGCGGATATTCGACAATCCAGCCGCCTACGAGCGATTCGCACGCGTATGGGATGAATATTATGAGGAAAAGATCCATCACACGTGGGATGGGCCATGGTCATTCGTACAAGCCATCAATGGCGGCCTGTGCGCCAATCCGGTGATCAATCTCGTCGAGAACATCGGGTTCAACGAGCGCGCATCCCATCAAAAGGTCAACCATCCTGGTTGGGTCGATCTACCGTCGAAACACATGACCTTTCCGCTCGTCCACCCGTCCACCGTCACGCGCGATCGGGCTGCGGAAAATTTCGATTTCCTTTTTTTCTTTGGTATCGACAAAACCTCGTGGCAACGCATGATCCGACCGATAAAAAATCGGTTTCCTACCTTGCACCACTTTGCAAAAGCATTGCGAACAAAGATTCGTACTGTTTTGCTTGCGAGGAAAGAGAAAAATCAATCGTAACTCGTTCGTATCCGGCGCGACCCATCGCATGTACTTTTTGATGATTGGATAAAAGCACGTCTATCTGGTCCGCAAGCATCTTCGTATCGAACGGATTGACAATGTATCCTGACACGCCATCTTCGACAATCTCACGTGACCCGCCGAAGCACGTCGCAACGACGGGTTTTGCGCATGCGAACGCTTCGAGATTCATAGTAGGAAACGAATCAAATGAGAGTGTCGGCACGGCCACTATCGAGGCGGTATGATATGCAGCATGCAGATTGGCGCCGGAGACCCATCCGGTAAAAATGATTGCGTCGGAAATACCGAGGCGTTGCGCATAGTTCAACATGTTATCCGCAGCTGAATCCTTTTTCCCGATGACGAGAAGTTGCGCCGCGGGGATACGTTCGCGTACTAATGCGACTGCTTCGACTATTTTCGATGTGCCTTTGACCCCCGAGAGCCGACCCCCGAAAAGGACTGCTGATTTTCCGATGTTGTGCTCACGCTTAAACTGTTCAATCGACTCTGCCGATTCTTTCCATTCATCTACGTCGATACCGTTATGAATAACCTCGACATTGCCGATCCCGTTATCATTGAGTGCAATCTTCAAAGCATCGCTCACTGCGATGATCTTATTAACATCGCGAGCGAGAATCCGTCGGATGAGAAAATTGCGGAACGGATTGTATCGGAGCCGTTGTTCGCGCAACTGCCGTAGCGGATGTATACGATAATTGAAATCGTGCGGAATCGCAAGATTGGTAGGATCAATGTATTCAGTGAGCTTTGAGTAGTTGAACGACATGACATCGTGAGCCGTCAGAACGACACGCGCTCCGGATTTGTGCGCGAGTGTGAGCGTACGATACGACAGATATCCGTGGACATTGTGCACATGCACAATGTCCGGTTTGAACTCGCGTAAAATTCTTTTTACCTCTCGCGTTGCGCGAGGATTCCACAAGCTCACGTACGCTTGGAAACGCAGATCGTATGACGTTACGATCCGGAAAACCGGTATACCCTCGTATTCGGACTGCCCCTGCTTTTCTCGATCACGTGATGTCGTAACGACGAATACATCGTGCCCATCCCTTTTGAATTGTCGTGCGAGATTCGACGCGATTGCCGCAGCTCCACCGTAGCCTTCGGGTGGAAAATCGTCTTGTAAGATAAGGATTTTCATATGAGTTCGAAATTCGTCACATACCGACAATCTGTTCGGTGTGCGATATATGCCAAAAATTGATCGAGTTCATTCCACATATCATAGCGCTCGATCTCCCACGAATGGCCCCACAAATGAAAGACTTCCCCGCGCTCGTGTGCTATGTCGAACGTCGCACGGGCCAACGCTTCCCAGGATCTGAATGATGGAAGAGACACCCCGAGTGCACGCAATGCGGGTGCACGTTCGCGTAAAGGACCGAGAAGATCTCGCCATACATACTGTGTCTTGTTCTTTTTTCGAAACGGCATCGGGTATACCTGCAACGTCGTCGGCATCTGAAAAGGATTTTCGGCAATTTTTATTTCTCCCAACTGCGTCGTCCGCGCACCACGGAATCCTGCTTGTCGTGCTGCCGCTTCCGCTTCAAGATCAAGATGTCCGCTCGGATAACAAAACATCGGCACCTCTCGTTGCAAGAGTTTCTCAAGCCATTCTTTCGATCCTGCGATTTCGCGTATTTTTTCTTCGTTGCTGATCTTCCGCAGGTCGGGATGCGTGAGCGTATGCGCACCGATTTCATGTCGGCTCCCGATCATGCGAATCGAATCGTCGCTGAGCCGCATCGGCCGATAATTTTGTGCGATATAGAAAGTCCCTTTGAGCCCATGGGTATCAAGAAGCGCGGCGAGTTTTTCATCAAGCACGTCTCCGTCGTCCCAACTTGTCGTGACAAGAATGCTCATAGAGGTTTACGTGCGATGAGAAGATAACCGTGCGCATACAAGCGAGACGCTGTACTTTGATCGTGACGATCGCGCCACATCATGAAGCCACCGTATGTTCGTGCATACAAATTGAAAAAGCGCGACCACCACCGATGATAGATTCCGTATCGCTCAATGAGGTAACGTAAATGCATTTGCGCTATAACGCCCCGGTACCCCCCCCGCGATTCAATGACCTCGACTGTGAACCCTGCATCTTCCGCAAGTCGCCGCAAACTGTATGGAGTAAATCGCCAGTAGTCGTATGGTTCATCGTGCAAGGGTGCGAACATGGCTTCCGTGATAAGCGCCGCGCCTCCCGGCTTGAGTACGCGAAAGCATTCGGCAAATGCATCACGGAGCTCGTATATGTCGCCCATGACTTGCGTCGATATAATGGAATCGAATGACGCATCGGGAAACGAAAGCGCGACCGCAGAACCAACCACATCGACGCCGGCCACACCTTCCACATCAACGGTCACATATTCGGTGTAGTTAAAGAGATGTCTATATCGGGAATACGAACCTGCTCCGATATCGAGAGTCCGCCCTCGGACTACGGACGCATAGCGCCGTATCTGTTCTAAAAGCTCATATCTCGCGGGTTGGAAAATATATGTCATATGGCGAACGTTTTCCTCATGTCTCCATTCCTTCCACCGGTCGTAAGAAAAAAGCTCATAAAGGTTTTTGGGCGACGATATAGACATTGGCGTAAAAATACGGATTTGAGAACCACCCCCTCCGGTCAAGTGCATAGAGAAGGCACATGAGCCGCTCGACGATAGTGCGTCGGATACGGCCATATGTTCGTCCGAGCCAGGGATGAATGAAGAAGAATTTCAAACCTTCCGCCAATACTGTGCAGGTGCCGCCATAAGCGCCCGCTTCTATGATCTCAAACCTCTCATCCTTAAAAGCCGTTACAGCACCCTCGACGGTATAGCGTCGATAATCGCTGGGGACACTATGTTCGGCCATCAAGAACGGTACAGTGAGAACACATACGCCGCCCGGTCGGAGAACGCGGCGCAATTCGGAAAGTACTTTATTCGGATCCTCAACATGTTCAAGTGTTTGAAATGAAAGCACGGTGTCAAATGTGCGATCTGCATGAGAAAGAGAAAGTGCACTTTCGACGAAATCGATATGCGGGCCTTTTTCAATGTCCGAAGCTTTGTAGTCCGTAACATGTGCGCGAATGAATTCCCGATATTTTGCTGTACCAGCCCCGACGTCCAGCGTGAGACCTTTTGCATAGCGCGGAATCAGGTCATGGACGATCTCGCGTGTCGTCGGAAGATGCTTGAGTGGATAGGGACTCATAATTTCTCGTTATGATTATGCATTAAGCTTTGGCCGAATATATGCGGACGTACGTTTCCACGGTCTTCTTCCAATCGAACACATTGTACCCCGCCCGTGCATTTTTGGAGAACACGTCGTACGAGTCGAGGATCGTTTGTATTTTTTCGGCAATGTCTTCCGGATCACGCTGGTTCGTAAGATATCCAGTTGCGCCGTCTTCGATCGCCGATTCTATGCCGCAGTCTCGGCTTCCGACCGCGGGTTTGCCGAATTGGTACGCCTCGACGACAACGAGGCCGAATCCTTCGAAATGGTGGTGTATCTCGTCAGTGTTCGAGTTGAGTGCGAATACGTCGCAGGTCGAATAAAAATATGAGAGTGCCCGGTCGTTCGCGTCACTCACAATAAGTAAGTTACTACCGAGGCTATGCGTATCCGCGTAGCTTCTCATCTGTACCGCATAGTTAGATGCAGATGATCCAAGTGCAACATACAGAATAGACGGATATTGAACTTTCAATAACTCGACAGCCTTCAGCGTCTCGAGTTGCCCCTTGCGGTCCTTGATCGCACCGACGGTAAGGATGATCGGGTGACGTTCGTTCGAAATGCTGTACTTCGCGGCAAAATTCGTTCGTTCGAGATCAGAGATTTCAGGCTGGCGCGTGGCACCATGCAATACGATGGTGAGTTTTTCTGCGGGGATCCCGGCATGCTCAAGCTGTCGTTTCGTATAATCGCTGATGCAAAAGATGCGCGATGCTTTCGCGTATGCGCGGCGTAGAAGCCAGCCCCTACTCCGCGAATAGAGCGGCGCAATCGAGTAGGTTCCCACGCCATTTGTGAAAAGTCTTTTGGAGGTTCCGATCGTTGCGAACCATCCGTAGACGCCGTATGGCCACCCGTCGATAGCATGGATCACGTCGACATTACGCGCCGCGCGGCGCACGATAAGCATGTTGAACACGAGGCTCGCGGCTTTGTACCATGATCGCAACGGTGTGATCTTCGTCATCCGGCACGGCGCATTCGCGATGACCTCCGTGCAAACGGATACTTCCATGCCTTGTACGATGAGTTGGTCCACGACCGCACGTGTATGCCGACCCCATCCCGATCGCTCATTCAGACTCCCGGTAACTATAAGAACTTTCATACACAGTAGTCTATCTAGATACTCGGTTAAATCAAGAACGACTGGATGTACTTGTAGAGGCAGTTGATACGACGTTGGAACTTTGCAAGATCAACGTGTTAAATTCACCACCCCATTATCTAATATCATGGGCTAGAATGGATATTGTACTCCTATTCCGTTATTGTAGAGTTGGGACACTTCCGCCGGTGTGAGAGCCCGATTCCAGACACCTACCTCATCGATATAACCCTGGAAATATCCTCCAGATGTTCCCTCATACACACCATATCCGATGTAAGAATCAAGAGAACCACTACCAAATACTCCTCCGGATGAATTGCTACCGACATTGACTCCATTCAGGTAGAGGTTGTTTACGTAATTGCCACCGTTCCAGTTCGATGTTGCTGTCACCAAATACCACTTTCCTGTAAAAAACGTGTATGGATACACTACTGGATTATAACCAGTCTGCATTTGCAAACCTGAGTTGGTGACTTGAAGTGCAAAGATTTTGGGAGAAGTGTCCCACGACCAGAAGAGAGATTCGGCACTCGTGGGAAGCACAGTAAGATACATCCACTCAGAAACGGAATATGACTGTCCTACGGACATAGCAAGATGCGTATCAATGCCACTGTCGACTCCGTCGAATGCAGCACCTTGATTAATTTTCCCATATACTGTCCCATACAGAATGTTTGAATCGGTGCCGTTATTTGTGCCGAAGGCATCATTACTGTTGCCACCAAGTTTCCAATAACTAATCAATCCATTAGTAAGCGTTGGTGGAGATGTGGGAGGAGATGAAGAGACCGTTGCACTTCCAATATCAACAGATCCCAGATAACTTGTTCCGTCATACACGAAATGCACTATGTCCACACCTTTGGCAGCCGTAGTGAGCGTCGGCGTTTGACCGCCCGCGACCCATTTGATCGATGTTGGCCATGAGACCGTCCTCCCACCGGTTCCATCTTGCTTGAGAATGAGTGTGTATTCACCGCCCGCTTGCCCACCGGCAAAAGTCATCGTGGTATTCGCCGCCGTGAGTGCTAGTGATTGCACATTACCCGCATTCCAGTCGATCGAGCCACTGTTCGCGGCAACGAGACGACTGTACATCGCTCCCGAGACATCGAGCTTATGCTGTGGGTTTGTGTTACCGAGTCCGACGTTACCGTTACTTGCAACGTACATCTGCGATACTCCTGATGAGGAGATCAGATTGAGCGTAGCTTGGCCAGAAGTTCCCTTCACCATAAGCCGCGCAATCGGTGACGTAGACGCATTCGTACCGATTTGCAACGAATGGTTAGTGGTGCTCCAGAACAAATTTGCGTTATCCTGTGCGAATCCGTTTGAATAAAACAGGAGCGAACCGTTGGTGAACGATGTCGCACCAGTGCCTCCCTGATCGACGCGCCACGGCGTCTTATCCCAGTCAAAGACCGGCATGCCGCCGACATTCTTGATCGCCAGATGCATGGCAGCAAGTGCAGCGGATGTTTGCCCGAGCATTATTTGTGCACCGAGTTCACCAGATCCGACGATCGCGGCAGATGAGATAGTCGGTAGCACGAGAAACGCGAGTAATGAAAAAACGACCCCTAATTTTTTCATACGTGTGTATGTTACATAATAAGTACTTTGAAATTATACGCACGTCCGATCAAGATGCAGGTCTGTCGTGGCGAACAAAAGTGGATAACTACTACCTAGTATGTACTCGTCGTGTTAAATGTGTAAATCTCAAAACGCCCCACTGTCGCGAGAAGCTTCGTCCCTTTTAATTTTTGCGGTTGCATCTGCGGATCGAGCTCGGTGTCTTTGACGATATACGAGACGTTGTAGTGTGCGAGCGCCGCTTCCGGACTGGTGAGATCCTTCTGATACCGCGCATACAGATCATTGAAATACGATGCGCCCATATATGAGAGAGCGGAGACCATCGGCGGACAATTCGAGCGTATGAATATCATACAGAGCTTCGCAGAGCGATCCGCTGTTTGTGGGCCGTCATTAGCATTCCCCGCCCCCGCATAGAGCCGTAGATCGTTCTCGATATCGGTACGAGATGCACTATCGAATATACGCGACGCGAGGTATCTATTTTGCACGTCGGTGTCCGGTATGAGATAGAGTCCGCCGTCGGGTTGGAACAATACATAATCATCTGTCATGACCGGCACGTAATATGAGAATGAGTCGTCGGCAAAGATGACCGATCCTGCTGGTACATTTTTATTTAACCATTGCATCGTGGCTGCATATACCTGTGATGCGAGCACCGATCGGTTATCGATACTGCGAAAGCCTTCAATCGTTTGAAACATATTCCAAGCGAGAAATGCAACGATGACGAGTGCGGCAACACTATAACGACTGATCATATCCTTCCGCCAGTCGATGCGTCCCGATCCGAAATAGACTGAGAGCGCATAGACACCGGTCAGTGCTGCCCATACGTAGCTGAATCGGATGAAATGGATCGCAGCCTCCATATCTTTCCCCGTAACGACGGTACTAAAGGCCGCAACGAGAAGTGCCGTACCGGTAATGCTAAAAAATATGAGTTCAGTGCGACGCACCATTCGGTCGGTGCACAGGATCCACAGTACTCCGAACATCGCGATCGTTATGAGCGCGGTAATAATCGCACTCGAACCGAACGTATGCGTCGCGACGAATCCGGTCCGCGTCATCGTTTGCCAATACCACGATTCATGGAGTTGCAGGTAGGTGTACCACAAGACCGGCAACACGAGCAGGATCGTCGCTGCATCGATCAATACGAGCGAGATGAGCCGTCGCCGTTCATACACAAAAAAGAAGACATGCGTCAGACCGAAGACAATGACGACGATCTGCCAGAGAAAAGTGTATACATAGAATGCAAGCGCGGACGAACTGATGAGCATGACTTTCGCCACGTGTGAATCCGGATCCTTGAGCCATGCGAGATATGAGAGGAGAAAAAAAGCGAAGCAGGGAAATACGATCTGCATCGAGACAGGTCGTTCCATGAGCCAATACGAGGAGGCGAGCACCGCAACAAGCGCAGCGATGATCCACCATCCGCGCATACCGAGCTTTCGTGAAAGCGCAATGAGAAGCCACGCGAAGATCGCAAACGCAATAGCGGTATCGAAAATAATTGCAGGCACGAGGGGAATGCCGATAAGAAGCGGCGCAGCGGCGATCCAATCAGCACCGAAGAATGAGGTCGCCGGCTCATTCGCGTATTCTTTGAAATACGGATTGCCGATAAAGGGATATCCGTGCGCAACATCGTGCAACTGCGCAAAATAGTAACCACTATCGTTGGTGAATTCCGGCGGCACGTGTAGAAGTCCGCGATTCATCACCAGTGCGGCGATCCATGGGACGAGCGCAAGCGCGACAGTAACTCCGAGTATAATCGTTATCAATCGCTTGCTCATAGTTACCGTCTCAACCGCATCTTCCACGGCGCGAGAACACCTTCCAGAATGATGTGTTTCGATATTTTGGATTGTCCTTCGCGCCGCTCCACAAATATAATGGGTACTTCGGCGAAGTGCGCCCCCCTTCGCCAAAGCCGATATTTCAATTCCATCAAAAAAGCGTATCCGGAAGCATCGAAGGACGATATGTCGGCGCTCCGCAATGCATCGACCTTGATGAGAATGAATCCTGCCGTCGCGTCATAGATCGGCATACCGGTGATCGTACGACAATAACGATTCGCAAATCCGCTCAGAAGTTTCCGCCACGGCTTCCAGCCCTGCGTACCGCCGCCCGCGCAATAACGCGAACCGATGACAACATCCGCGTCAGTGTTCGCTCGAATCATGGCTTGAATGTATGACGGATCGTGAGAGAGATCCGCATCCATCATCAGGATACGCTGCACTGACTGATCTTTCAGGACCTCCGAGAACGCGTGCAGATACGCCTTACCGAGACCTTCTTTTCCCGCACGTTTGAGCAACCGCAGACGCGGTTCGCTTTGCATGATCTTCTCTACAATACTTGCGGTACCGTCCGGCGAATTATCATCGACTACCAAGACTTGTGCTTCGGGAACATGTTGAAAAATGCGTTCGATGATCGTCGCGATATTTCCCGACTCATTGTACGTCGGCAGAATAACGGTGAGACTGTTCATACCTGTTTGTCTTGAGACTCATTAAATATGAGATGCTGGTAAATGAAAAAGCTCGATACCGCAACGATCACGCTCGCAAGTATCTGTGCAAGCACGTACCACACGCCGAGATACTCGACCGCCACATATACGATACCGGTGTTCAAAAGAAGATTGAATATTGCGACTCCAAAGTAACGTGTCATTTGGTGCGTCATCGTGCCGGGAGTATTTTGTTCGAACGTCCACGTACGCTGAAGGTAAAAGCTCACGAAGAACGATGTGATGAACGCGCACACAGAAGACGCGAGGTACCACACGCCGAGAAAGTGCGTCAGCAAGAAAAGGGTACCGATGTTCACGACCGCTCCGGTACTTCCCGAAATGATGTAACGTGCTGCCTTGGGTAGAGCTACGGTCATACTAGTGTGCGATGAACGCAAGGATGCGCGCCGCGCGATTCTGCCAGGTATATTGATCGACATCCTCGCGCGCCTGTGCCGCGCAGACTTCCGCCTGTGCCGGATCATTGAGAAGTGTTTGTATCGCACCGGCGATCGCCTGCGGATCACCCGGCGGCACGATGACCGCATTCTGTTCGGTCAAGACCTCGCGAATCGTCGGCAAATCGGATGCAATGATCGGCCTGCCGCTTGCCATATATTCGAACATCTTCACCGGCGACATATGGTTGCGATAATGCGGCGTGTCCGGGAACGGCATGAGGAGAACGTCGGCAGCTTGCTGATACCGCGCAAGTGTCGTTTGCGATGAATGTCCAAAAAGAAGCACGCGCTCGTCGACCCTCTGCTGCGCTGCGAGTGCACGATACCGCGCAATATCCGGATCCGCACCACCGACCGCAGCGAATAGGACGTCCGGAATTTCTTTGAGTGCCAGAATGATGTCGGTAATACCTTTGTCCGCTCCCATTGTCGTGAAATTTCCTGTATAGAGCACGATCTTCGCATCCGGCGGAAGCGAGAGTTCACGGCGTGCTTGCGACTTCTCTACTTTGTTTCCGAAGATTCCGACATCTACGCCGCTCGGTGCCACCATGATGTTCGCAGCTTCGAATCCTTCCGCCACGAATGCTAGTTTCAAGGCATCTGAGATCGTAATAATATGTCGCGCGTGGCGGCAACGGCGAAAGAATGCCGCTCGATTATTCGAGATGAGGTGACACTCATAGACGACCGAGAATCCGATGCGAGAGAACAGCTCGATGAGCGGAACATCACGCGTGTAGATCACCGTATTTTTCCGACTCCGGAAAAGCATGTAGAAAAAGGCACTTGCATAGAAACTCACGATGCGAAGCGCGAACATCATACGTCCGCCGTTAATCCGCAAAAAATCGAGCACAAAAAGATGTCGAACGTTGAATACGTGTGCGACGTGATACCGTTCAAAAATATCTCCCCGTTCATGCGTCGTGAGCGAGGGCATGACGAGTGTCACTTCGGCGCCGCCCACCGCGAATGATTCGCACGAACGTACGATCGTAAGACCGTACGCTTTGTCGGTCGGCATACGTGTGTGAACGATGTAGAAAATTTTCATAGCACCGGCGTGGTCTCATTGAGACAACAGCACATTACGACGTCTGATGCTTCAACGCGTCATAATCGCTCTTGACCATCATCTCGACGAGTTGGTCGAACGAAACTTTCGGTTTCCACCCGAGCTCGCGTCGCGCTTTGCGCGCATCTCCAAGAAGCTGATGCACCTCATGTGGGCGATAGAATTCCGGATCAACCGCAATGATGACTTTACCACCTGTATCTCTACCGACTTCACTTTTTCCCTTTCCTTTCCAGGTGATGTGCATATCAAGTGCTGTCGCAGCCGCGTCGACGAAATCACGCACCGTGCGTGTCTCCCCCGTCGCTATCACATAATCATGCGGTTTTTGTTGCTGAAGGATGAGACGCATCACCTCGACATAGTCCCCCGCATATCCCCAATCGCGCTTCGCCTCCAGATTGCCGAGCAGAAGTTTCTCTTGGAGACCAAGTTTGATCTTCGCGAGCGAATGGGTGATCTTACGCGTGACAAAATGTTTGCCGCGACGCGGCGATTCGTGATTGAAGAGAATACCGGAAGCAGCGAAGAGTCCGTACTTTTCTCGATAGCCGACGATGAATTCTTCATGCGCCTTGAGCTTGGACTCGGCGTAGGGCGAGACCGGCGCAAACGGTGACCGTTCATTCTGCGGCGGCAGTGTCGCACCGAACATTTCACTCGTGGATGCCTGGTAGATCCGTACATCTTTGTTGACCCGCATCGCTTCGTTGACCACGCGCCCCACGCCATAATAATTCGTATCCCATGTCTCGTCGGGCACTTTGAATGAGACCCATACATGCGACTGCGCCGCGAGATTGTAGACCTCGTCGGGACGCACCTCCTCCATCACCATACGAACAGTGCTTAAGTCGCGCACGTTGCCGTACACATACGAGAGTTTCTTCGCCAGATGAAGATCTTCGATATATGGCGGCGGCCCAGCGCTTGTGCGACGCAAAAGCCCGTACACATCGTATCCCTTATCGAACAAGAGTTCGGCAAGATACGAGCCGTCTTGCCCGGAGATCCCCGTGATAAGCGCCCGTTTCTTCTTTGCCATAATGAGCTGAATAGTAACAAGAAGCCGCCTTATTTCCTATATCTCATCTATTTTTAGTATGTGATCCCCAGAGACCGTTTCAATTCAGCCACGCCGTCATCGAATGAGACCGCGGGTTTCCACGCGAGAAGTTTTTCCGCACGGCTGACATCCGCACATGAGCGCGCTGGCTCGGTACGTGGTGCAACATACTCCACCGGACCACCGATCTGTTCTGCAATAGCAAGGACCGACGTTTCGCGACCCGTTCCTATGTTGATGACTTCACCATGCCCGACGTTCATGGACTCCGCCGCGAGCATATTCGCGCGAGCGACATCACGCACATGCACATAGTCGCGCGTATGTTTCCCGTCTCCCGCAATGAGAAGAGGCTTACCAGCAAGACGTAAAGAAAGAAATTTTCCTACGACAAGTCCATAGGGACCCTCCGCATCGAAGCGTGGTCCATACACATTGAAGTACCGCAGAGACACCGTCGAGAGTCCATACAACTCCGCCCAGAGGCGACACGCATTTTCGGAAACATATTTTTGAAATGCGTAGGGACTCATCGGATGCGCAGGCATGTCTTCTTGCAGTGGCGATGTTTCTTGGTCTCCATACACCGATGCGGAGGTCGCGAGGACGACCCGCTTCACATGCGCCGTATGCGCCGCTTCCAAGACCGATATCGTGCCGCCGGCATTCACCTCAAATGTCTCTTGCGGATTTTGTATTGAATATTCGACACGCGGCAGCGCCGCTTCGTGGAAGACATATGCTGCGTCTTTGAAGATCGGAGTGAGTGCGCCTGTGTCGCGAACATCGATCTCGTGATAGATCGCTTTCGTATGCATACGATCCGCACGTCGACCGGCAACGAACGTATCAACGACATGCGTTTCGTATCCGCGCTCAAGAAGCATCTCGACAATATGTGATCCTATGAACCCCGCTCCGCCAGTGACGACTGCTTTTGTCTGACTCATGTAAAAATAATAACCTGAAAGTATCAAGAAAACTACGGCGTTGTGAGGAGATCAAGATACAATACTGCAGTATTTGAAGCGGTCCTTTCCCAAGAAAATTCCCGTGCACGAGATAATCCCTTTTCGATGAGTTCTTTTTGTAGCGTTTCATCTGTAAGAAGTGCTCGTATCTTTGCTGCAATGTCGGATACATTTGTCGGGTCAACAATGAGTGCGGCATCGCCTGCAATTTCCGGCATTGAGGTAACATTCGATGTAATGACCGGCGTCCCCGATGCAAATGCTTCAACAATCGGAAGACCAAAACCCTCGTTCAAAGACGGGAACACAAAAAGTTCTGCAGCAGAATACAGCGCATTCAGATCTTCTTGTGCGACGTAATTAATAAAAATGATATCATCGGGTTTTGGCGAATTTCGAACCTCCGCCTGCGCTACCCCAAATGCTTGGTGCATATTTCCCACAATAACTAATGTGGGAAGTTGCACTCCTTCGACCTGGAGGGATACGTACGCACGGATAAGCGCAGGAATATTTTTGTGCACAACGTGCCGAGATATGTCGAGTATGAATTCATCATTTATACCGTATCGCTCTTTAATCTGTGCACGTGCGATATCTTTATTGATCATCTGATACGATTCACCGCCGCCGAGATAAATAGTACGAACCCGATCACGGGCAGCATGATAGTACTCAACGATCTCTTCTTTGCCGAATTGTGAATCGGCGATGATCGCAGAAACCGCAGCGTTACAGTGTTTCAAAATAAAATTGAATATATGACGCGAAGGGGGAAATTGACCGCCCGCAGTGATGTCACCGGCACCGTGCGCCGTCACGACAATATGCGTGGCCGGTGCCAACCAGAAGAACGGATAGAGCCGCGGCTGGAACCAATGGATGATATCGAAACGGTTTTTGCGATATTTCCAGAAGAACAGCATCGTGCGTACGAACCGAGTTGCGACCGGTAACTTCAATTCCGGCATTATGATTTCGTGTGCACGTTTATAGATCGGATCGTCCACCCGATCAAAGTGAACCAAATACCATTCAAACCGATCATCTTCCAAAAGATTCTCAATGAGCTTGCGCGTATAGAGTGCCGTGCCTTTTGCCGGACGATTATCCATCGCATAACTCATGAGCGCGACTCTGACCTTACCTTGCCTATCGTTCGTTTTCATATACTCGCAATCCGCATCGAATGAGGATACCATTTAAAATCAAGAAATATAAAAAATCAGTTAAATGATAACTTATTCATATATGAAGCTATTCCAACATTAGACCAACAATGGGGTATAATTACTTTATGAGAAGCATGAAAGATTGGGTGTTTGAGGCAGTACGAAAAACTGGTTACCCGCTTGTATTTACAGATAATTATGGGATCCGATCAATTCTCTATAGATGGAATGGGACTCCGACATGGAAACTGCGCGGCAAATACCACATGGCGAAAGAGTTTGCCGCATTCAAGAAACTTATTCCTGGGGGTGGAGTAGTGCTAGATGTCGGTGCGAACATCGGAGTCCATGCCATCATGATGAGCCGTCTCGCAAAAAAAGTATACTCATTCGAGCCCACTGGAGAGTCATTCCAACATCTGAAAGAAAACATTGCACTTAATAATGCAGATAACATCACCCCCATACTAAAGGCCGTATCGTCGAAAAACGGGACCGCGACTTTTCATCTTTTTTCTTCGGAAAATGCGGAGTGGAATTCTCTCCGGTATCGCGAAACGCCTTCTGTAAAACCTGCGACTGAACGGACTGTTTCCACTATCACCCTCGATACGTTTGCGGAAGAACAAGGCCTGGAGTTTATTGATTTCGTCAAAATAGATGTTGAGGGAGCAGAAAAAGAAGTACTCATGGGAGCATCGAATTTACTAAAGAAGCATTCAATAAAGGCACTCTCCTTTGAGGTTTGGGGAGAAAATCAAGGAGGAAAAACTTCTGTTGATGAATTGATTGGCATATTTGAATCGTTCAAATATACGGTTTGCGACTATGATCAAAAAGAAGATTCATTTCAGACGCTGTCACGCCCATACACTTCACAATTAAACAACGATAACCTATACGCCTTTCCTAACTGAGTCGCAAAGTGAATCCCTTGATGGCGGTCCGTCGGCCGTTGATCTTATGGCAAAAAAACATTTGTGCTCTTACGTTTCCGACAATCATACTACGAATCCGCCGAATTGAACGAATCGTGCCCCGACGATTCCGCGACGGACCGCAAAAGTGTATCAACATGGCGTGTGATAGAAAAACGCGTAATCTCTGTCTCGCCGGCGTGCAGTAATCGGAATCGCAGTTGCGGATCGGTGTTCATTCGATTCATGGCTCGGACAAGCGAATCGACATCACCTATAGGAACGATGAGTCCCGACACACCATCGTTCACCACTTCACGCGCAGCACCAAAATCCGAGACGATGATTGGTAGACCGGACGCCATTGCCTCAAAGAGTACGATTCCAACACCTTCCCAACGCGACGGAAGCACAAAACAATCCACTGTTTTCATCAACGCGGGAATATCGTCGCGCGCGCCCAAAAAAGTAACCCGTGAGTCGATGCCGAGCGCATGCGACCGTTCTTCAAGTGCAGCTCGTTCAACGCCGTCTCCTGCAATGAGAAGATGTGCATCGGCAACACGCGCAAATGCATTGAGGAGAATGTCTACGCCTTTTTGGTGTATCAGGCGCCCGACAAAAAGAAAAAGGAAGGTGTCTCCGAGATTTTTTTCACGGCGCACATTGGACGGTACGACATCATGAAAACGATTCAAATCTATACCGTTCTCGATGACGACGATGCGTCGTGCATCAATGTTGTGGATAATGAGCGACTCACGCACAGCTTGTGATACGGCGACGATGCGTGTCGAGAGCCGCTGCAGGATGCGATCCAGAAAAAATTGCCGTTTCGTTTTTACGTTATCGTACACATTGTGCTCGAAAGAAATGCGCACGGGGATGCGGGCAAGGAAAGCCGCCGCCCGCGCGATTGCATTCGCGAACCACAGATGGCTTACTACGACAGAGAATTTTTCACGATGCAGAAAAGATGCGAGGACGACGTAGCCGCGCACATCATACACAGAATGAATTGGAATATAACGACGCTGTTCGGTCGGAAGTATGCACAGATCCGTAAAACTCCCGGCTTTCCGTTCCGGTCGGAGCGTTATCAGCACGACCGGTACACCGCGACGATACAGTTCGTTGACCTCGTCGACTGCGAGACGTTCCGCTCCGCCGAAACCAAGGTTGTTTATGATAACTGCGATACGCATAGTATTCATTTCATCGCTCAAATAAATCACCGATCTTGTCGGCCAAAAGTGCAAGCGAATGTTCCTGTTCGATGAACGCGCGGTTGTGCTTCCCCGCTTCCGAAAGTTCTTCCGGAGTACGTGCGAATGCCGCTGTAAGGGCGCGGGCGACGCCTGTGGCGTCGCCCGCAAAAAAGTCGTCTCCAATCACCTCACGCACCGCATCATTTGCGACGACGACGATACAGCCGCACGCCATCGCCTCGCCGATCGTCTTATCGAACGAGCCCGACGGCGTGAGGTTCACATAGATCTGATGTGCACCGTAAATCTTCGGCGTATCTTCATTGCGAACGGACGGATAGAGTGTCACGTAGCCGTTCTCGACGAGCGATTGTGCCGCATCTGTAAAACGCTTGAAATACGGGTCGTCAGGATAGGTCGGATCGCCATAGATATCAGCATGGAAGTCGATATGTTGATCAACGAGCATATTGAGCGCATTGAGAAATTCGATCGGCTTTTTTACCTCGTCGATGCGGCCGAGAAAAAGGATCGAACCTGTCGGAGGTGCGACCTCCGGTGGAACGAATCGCTCCGTATCAATACCGATGGGCATTTGTTCTGCATTTTTGAAATGCGCCACGTATGCGGCCGACGAGGTGTAACACACCGTATTCGCGAGCACACCGACAAGCCGCGTCATCCATGACCCTTTCTTATGATTACGCCAGAGGATGATTTTCTTTCCGGATAATCTCCAAAAAATACCACCGAGTAATACATACTCTTGATTCATGTGTACAAAAACTGCATCGTAATTGCGGCGCAAATTCCAAATATATCTATAGAAAAAAAACAGATACTGTATTCGCACCAGCATTTTTCTGAAAGCTGACAGCTGACAGCTGACAGCTGTCTTCCCCAACGAATGCACCTGCACATTCGACGGAAGATGCATCCGTCCCCGCTTAAGACAGATCACCTCGATCGATTGATAACGCGGCGCAAGCACTTCGATCCAGCGATGCATGAATCCCAAGACGGGATCGTCGAGGTCGACCGCCTGGGTTGTTATGAGAAGCCGCATAGGCTTATTTTCTCACATGTCTGACGGCCTTTTTTGCAGTTTTCCGGACATTCTTTTTGACGGATTTTTTAGCCTTCGACTTTCGCTTCAAGATATCTTTGCCGTATACACCCGAAAGCAGGTCGAGATCTTTTTTACTGCCGAGAAGAAGCTCGATATTCATATTTTTCATCGCGTCGATGAGCTTCATGCCGTGTTCGTCGCCCACGTTCTCCGCGAAAAGCCGCGAGAACGTCTCGAAATCCTTGATATGGCAGTCGCCGCCGATGCCGCGGCCTGACGAATGCGCCGGCTCGATGTGCCATTTGGCGATGACCGGATCCTGGAACGCGATCATCGGATCGCGAATGATCATTTCCTTGATGTGCGTCCAATCGACATCGAGCTCTTGTGCGATGTCATACAAAAGATTCATGTAGATCGAACGCGCGAAGAGCGACGTGTTGTGAACGTATTTGAAAAATTCCGCCGTCTGCGCCGGCACGATGATCGACGGCGCTTCCGGTAGGATCGAGAGCAGGCGCTCTGCCCGCGTGCGATATTCCTCGTTGTCGACGGGAATACCGATGATGTTCTGCAACGGGTGAGATGCATCATACGCAGCCGTGCCGCGCGAAAGGAATTCCGGCGAGTGCATGACGAAGATATCCGGATATTGTTTTTGGAATGAGTGCGTCGTGCCGGGCTTCAAGGTCGATTTCACCACCGCCGTCTTTCCGTTGCCCACATGTTTCAAAACGCCGCGTGCGATCGAGTCATCAAATCCTTCGATCGTAGTCGGCGTCGGCACCGCGATGAAAACGATATCCGCCTCTTTAATCTTGCTTTCGTTTTGCCGATACGGTTCTTCGAGCGCGAAGCGGATCGTCTCAAAACCGCGCTTCTCGAAATCCCCCGCGTAGTTCTTGCCGATCCATCCCTGGCCGATGAAACCAATGACCGGCTTCTTCTGGCCGTTCTTCACTGTTTTTTTCGCCGTCTTTTTTGTTGTTTTAGTCGCAACCATAGATTCCGCATTATGCTTCTTTGGCTTAATTTATGCAAGAATCGACGTTGACATATTCATAAAAAGGTTTATTATATTGATTCGATCTTTGATTAAATACGACCCATATAAGGAAAGGTTTGCCAATGTCGAACAGACTCGCACACACAGTCGATGTCGTGTGCGGCTTTGCATTCGACATCGAAAAGACCGACGATCCACAACGTCCGAGCGGTTTTAAGCCCGCTGAAGTTCATCTGGGATCAATCGAACTGAACCCTCTTTACGCGCAACCTCGACTTGAAGGCTTGGCCGCAATGCTACGCCTTGGTTTCTGTCGAATGCTCGTAATCCCCGGAAAAGACGAGAGGCGCTATAAGGACGAAACTATTGTGATCGACGGCAAGCCACCGAAGTACTGGCAGGGGTGGGTAATTCGGGAAATGCTCATCCATGATCTTTCTGCAGATCCATCGAAAATACACTGGCTGCCTTCGACGGGCACGACTGGTAATGCGGCGATCGCTTTCTGTGAATTCGCTCGATGGGAACACCTCTCGATCGAGGAAGGAAAGGTGGAGTTTGTCACGAGTTGGTATCACTGCACGCGAGCCGGCCGAATCGCATTGCGATCAGCCGGGCTGCCTCCATTTTTGACTCCTGCTGAGGCGTTCACGTTGGCCGAAGCGGAATTGGACGGAACGCGTGATGCGGCCGAACAGCGACTGCGGTCATTCGGCGGCCACTACCTCGATCCACGGGTCATCCAAGAAATTCGTGGCATAGCAATGTTCTTACTTGGAAAAGATCAGCCCCAGATGAAGGGTTGGTGACCGACACTCCGAAAGGCCGCGACGCGAGTCGCGGCCCTTTACTTTTTTATAGATGCAGCGATATCATCGCTGTACTCGCGCACATATTCCTCAAAATTCTTATACGAATAATTTTTCAATTGCATCGTCCGAGGACCGTCCTTGAACCATTGTGCTAACGCTGCGGGAAATTCTTGTTCACTCGTGATGATCGCTCCAGCCGCGCGGGCGATGCCGACGTCAGTCGAGAGAACGGGCTTCCCTGCCGCAAGAGCTTCGATAATGACGAGTCCGTAGCCTTCGTAGTGGGAGGTGACGAGGACAAGATCGACTATGGGATAATAATCGATCGGCGCGGCCGCATTTTCAAAAAACACTCGTTCAGCGATGTTCTTTTCCTGCGTCAGTTTTTTCAGTTTCTCTTCTTCACTACCGGAACCAATGATGATAAGGCATGACTCCCGAGGCGAAGCCTTTGCGAATGATTCGATCGCGAGCGCGACATTCTTCTCCGGTTCCAGACGCGAGACAATGAGTAATTTTGTTTTGAATTGCTCGAAGCAGGCCTCCAGCCCAGATAACCGTGGCGCATCTCTAAATTTTTCGACATCGACGAATATCGGCAAGACACTGATGTGCGTTTTGAGCCTGTAGTGCACGACGATCTCGTCTTTGATGCGATCGGATACGACGCGCACGTGCTGAGCTCGATGCAGGACGAAACCTGCGATGGCGACGCGCAAACGATTTAAAAAAGAATGTTGTGTGTAGTGCGGCGAAAGAAAATCCGTATGCACTTGCACGTGCAAGGGCACGTTCAGCATGCGCGCGATGAAAAGTCCGAGCATTCCCGTTTCGAAGGGGTCTTGTACCGAGATCACATCGGGCCGCGGCAAACGCCGCACAATACGTATGGTGTCGAGCCCGTAGAATAATTTTGAAAATGAATTGGTCGGATGAATAGAAAGACCTTCTTGCAGATGCTCTATCGCTCCGTCGCTGTGCAACGAGAAGCCGACGATGTCCAAGCGTCCAAAGGCATGGGCATAGGAAATTTGCCGCTCGAATGCGGGCGTCCCCGGGAAGAGGATTCCGCGTTTTGATCTATCCGAGCCGATCTGGAGTACGTGCATATGATTTTCAAATGTGGGACTTACGAAGTCCCCCGTTACTGATCGCGAGCATTTCGTGGGCGATGTCGTCGTAGGTGCGGACTTCCGTATATGCGGCGATGTTCGCGCACAAACGCGCATAGGTTGCCGGATCGGCAAGTTTTGTAATTCCTTGCGTCAAGTCGGACTTGTCCAAGGGATCAACGATGATGCCCATGTCCTTATACTTTTCCGCGTAACCGGAATACTTCGTGAGGATGAATGGTACGCCACAACGGAGAGCGTCGATGACACTATTGGGAGCGACTTCCGATATCGATGGAATGGCTACGGCATAGCTCGCGCGCATTTTCTCGATGAGCTCCGGGTATGGCACCATTCCTTCTTCCAGATCGAGATCCACGCCATCGGCGCGCGCTTTTTCGAATGCGGAGCGAAATGCGGCAGTATTCTTGAGCGCGATTTGTCGGCCGTACAAGAGTATTGATCGATCAGTCGTCGTGTTGCGCTGCAATCGCTCACCGATCATGTTTTCGACAACGTGGACACGGCTGTCGTCGAGGTGATACGGCTCATGCCAGATATCCGCGAGCCACGATGTGTTGAACGCAAGTTCGGCATGACGCAGCATCCACGCAACGAGTTTGAATGCGATGCGTTCTTTGCGATTGAGATCACGCGAAACTCGATAGAAATCCGGTAGCGGAACGAGATCTTTTGTGCGTTCAGCATATGACTCCCAGACGAAATCCCCACCGATACGAATGACGACAGGAACGCGACGCAGCTTCGCGACGAGTGTTGCCGGTACACCGACGCTGTACGTGTCGAATGCAAATATCGCATCCGCTCCGCTCGCCACGCGCCACAGTTTGATCGCGTACAAAAGATGCCGAACACCTGACGGATATTTTCGCAAACCACCGAAGAGAACGACGGGGGCATCGTGCCCGGATCGTTCGAGTGATTCTTTGACACCTTTGGCATACAAGGCGGGTCCGCCGACCTCCGGCGGATAAATGCCCGTCGCTATGATGATGCGCATAGGAATACTGTAGCGCACGAAGATGCGGCGCGCCATGAGGGCGCGCCGCACTATTGTGTTAACGTGTCGAAAACCTGCGTCTTCATATCTTTTGCGATGATATTCCAGTCATATTTTTCGATCGCGAGCACACGCGCGTTCTTCACGATGGTCGCCGTGAGCGCCGGATCGTCGAGGTAGGCACGCACCGCTTTAGCAACTGATTCCGGATTGCGCACGTTGCAAAAGATTCCCGTCGAGGGATACTCCGGATCTTTCCACGGATCGAAGAGGAAATCGACGATGCCGCCGACCGGTGTGGCAACGACCGGAATCCCCGCGGCATATGCTTCGACGAATGCGTTGCCGAATCCTTCAATGATCGACGGCCGCACGAAGACATCGCACATTTTGAAATATGCCGGCAGTTCAGAATGGTCAATGTGTCCGGCAAAAATTACCCGTTCGTCGACACCGGCCTCTTTGGCGATATCGCGCAACATGTCGCGATCTTCACCATCGCCTGCAATGAGAAATCGCACGTTTTCCGGCAAATACGTGAGCGCACGGATCACATCCTCTATACCGCGCGAAAGTACGAGTCTCGAGGCGGTGAAGAGATACACATCGCCGTGCTGTTTGCCATATTTATTTTTCAATTCCCATAGCAGTTCACCTTCAACCGGGGCGGAAAATTTCTCCGTGTCGACTGCATTGGGAATGACGACGACTGGCCCTGTGTACCCGACTTCACGCGTAAGCTTCTCGATGAATGTAGAAATTGCTTTGATGAGATCCGCCTTGAGATACAGGCGACGGTAGAAGAACCACATCGCTTTCAATATCGGCTGGCGTGACTGTACCTGAGCGAGTGAATTGCCGTCTTGCAGTTCGAGATAATACGGAACTGACGGATGTGTGTATTTGAAAAGCAGCGCGCCGAATGCGGCATAGTTGGCCATCATCGCCCAGGTCATGTCGTACTTCTTTTCGCGATGCAACGAGAGCGCCTTCCAGAATGATGTGAACGGGAAAAGTAATTTTGCGCGTTTCAACGCCGGTGGCAGTGCACGATCCGACACTTTTGGATTTTCCACCACGTCGCCGATGCGGTACACCGTGATATTTCCGATCTTCTCCACCTCCGGCAACTTTGCATCGAATCGCAACGTAATCATATCGAACTGATAGTCCGCCGGATCGATCCGATCGGTTATTTCCTTGATCGCCACCTCCGCTCCACCCACGAATGGGTGGTATGTGAGTGAGAATATGAGGATGCGTTTCATTGGCTTCAATCCTATCCCAATCGGGACAAAAGAAAAGCGCCGCAGGATTGCTCCCGCGGCGCTTGAAAGTGCCCCACATTATCGCAGTCTCAGAGGCCCATAGCATTCACTAATTGCGCCACAGAAAAGGCCTTGTCATCACCGAATACATTGAGGTACTCCCGTATTGTTTCCTTGGCAACATAACCCTTGCCGAGGTCGTCGACTATAGTGTCTTTCGGATGACCATCTGCATATCCCGTCGCGGCCGGATGGAACCCATGCTTCACAAAAAGCAGATCCTCGAATGGTCCTTTGACCGTGTCACGCAATACTCGCGGCGAATGGTTCGATGATGCGACATGCAGGAGATAACTCGGCGCGAAGCCGAATTTCCCGGCACGGTACCACCGTGCGACCTCGACGATCGTACCGGAAGTAGTCGGACTCACTTCGTCAAAGAATGCGATTCTCCTGAGCATTTTTGGATCGAGCCCATACTCGTGGGCGAGTTCGTACGTGCGTTCCGCACAATACCGCGCTTCCGTCACCGTTCGCTTGCCATTGAAGGCCACCCACGATGCGCCGGTCGAGAAGATGATATTGGACAGATTCACACAATCTCGTGCGAGTTCCAAAACTCTCCGAGCGCGACCGGGGCGCTCCATAGTCCCGATGCAGACTTCTTCCCAGTCGCGATACGGATATTCGTGCGCGGGCTTTCCGTCATATGTTTCGACCCCTTTCAGTTCGGGATTTGCAGCGAGAGTATATCCATGAAATAGGATGCGAGTAGGAACTTTGAACACGACGAATCCTCCCTGCTAGGGTCATTTCCTAACTGAGGTTATATCACAAATATAATATATGTCTATACCGGTCGGATCAACTTCCCTTCCTGCTTCATGGTCATTTCTTGGTAATTTTTTCGTACCCGCTCGATAAGCGCATTCGTCTCCTGCATTTCTGTACCTTGATATATGTGGTCTGCTTTTTTTTCTGCGTACGCCGCGAGTTTTTTCTTCAGTGGTGAGGTGTACAGTTCGCTCGCATGATGCGCGATGATGAAGCTTGCCTTGGAGCCGAGTAGTTTCAAGATCACGCCGACCAACGCACCATAGCTCGCCATCAAGGACCACATGAATCGGAAATGCCGCTGTCGATCAAGTTCGCGCGCTTTGAAAGCACCCAAGACCGGTAAGAGGAATTTATCTAACTTCATACCGAATCCGAGACGATAGACAGTGATATTGTCCATGATTTCCACACGCTTCAGGCCACGGCGGAATTTGGTCGTGATGACGTGGAATTCTGTCTCGGGCATCGCGCGGGCAAGCATCGCAAGTCGTTCTTCGGCAAGACCAGCATCGGGATAGTAGGTGGCCGCGAAGACGAGTATGCGGCTCTCGGGAAGTCCAATATGTTTATAATGCGCGATCATGTCATCGAGCAGCTCGTCCAACGTTTTAGTTGGTTTCCAATTGAGCTCATGCTTCGCAAGTGTGATGTCGGGCTTCCGGAAAAGTGGCGCGTCATCTTGCGGTTCGAATACGATCTTTGACTTCGAGCCGGTCTTCTCAAGAATCTTATGCACGAGGTCGAGCATACTGATCTCTTCGTCATTGCCGATATTGACCGGTCCGATGAAGTTCTCTTTGTGCATGAGCTTGTCGAGTGCTTCGATCTGATCGTCGACATGCAGGAAACAACGCGTCGCTGACCCATCGCCGTAGATGACGATATCACGATTGCCGAGCGCGTTGTAAATGAAAATCGAAGGGACACGACCGTCGGTCATCTGCGTATTCGGTCCGGCAGTGTTGAAGATGCGCGCGATACGAATATCAGTGCCATGCACGCGACTATGATCTACGAACAGCGTCTCGGCGGCACGTTTTCCCTTTTCGTAACATGCGCGAGGGCTGAGCGCATTGGCATTGCTCGCATAATTGTCAGATTCACGGAATGGATGGTCGCCCATCTCACCATAGACATCTGCGGTCGATCCTTGGAGAATGCGTGCACCGTGTTTCTTGGCGAGATCGAGCATGTTGATAACGCCATCGATCGATGTACGCATCGTATGGATCGGATCGACCTGGAGTGAGAGGACGGAAACGGGACATGCAAGGTTGAAGATCAAATCTATTTTCTCACCGGGAAAATCGAGCGGCTCGATGATATCGTGCTTGATGAATTTAAAATTTGGATGTTTGAGGAATGCATCGATGTTCTGTGTCGTGCGCGTTTTCATCAAGTTGTCGACGACGATCACGCGATGACCTTCATCGAGATATCGTTTTGCCATTACTGAGCCCAAGGCGCCGGCTCCACCCGTAATGAGAATGGTTTTCTGTTCTTCAGACATATATGAAGACTACACGTCTTCGGGACTTTCTTCAACGATGTCCCATTCGTTTTTCTTGACGTGCCGCGCGCTCGCTATCACGGCAATGGTGAAAAGCACGACGGCGGCAAGCGCAAAGAACCAATATGCGTCGATACCGGGTGCGGCCGCAGCGGCCGTTTGTGGCTCTACAACGGCCATATTTCCCGCGTCATTGCTCGCACGAACCTGTGCCTGAGACGAAGATTTAACCTTCCCCTGATCGGCGGCCTCGTTGGGCGACTTTATGGGGGCTTTCTTCGAAGTTGTGATCGGTGCCGTCCTTGGCGCGATCATTGTGGTAGACATTGTGGCACCGGGGGTTGGTGCGTGCGGAACGAATTGTCCTGTATCATCCGGTGCGCGTTGCAGCGAATTACCATCACCGAGTCCGCCCCACGCGCTATCGTACGATACGGTATCGATCGCAATGAGTGATTTGTCACGTAGCGTCAATGTCGCGCCGCCGTTGTCGAGTTCAAACGCGCTATGAAATAGTGCGCCGACATAATCCGGATGATCCGTTTGAAATTTCGTCGCGTTCGACGCGATGACCGCGTACGTATCCGGTGCGAGCAGGGAACCACCCGATACGGCAATGATGTTGTGATTGGCATCACCTTCATACACTTTCCAGCTCGTGAGCAGAATCGATGATGTACCGGTGTTGTAAACCTCTATCCACTCATGCCCGCTGTCGACACCAGGCGGATCGTACATGATCTCAGTGATCACTGCCTGCGCATTCGCGATGAACGGCACGAGCAGTAGTGCGATCGCGGCGTTACGTATCTGAAATATCTTGTTCATGACCCCCGTCATCATTGATAATGCGTTTGAGCAATTCAGGTGAAATCTCCTCCATTCCGCTTTTTTCCGGTACTTTCACTTCCTCGCGAGTTCGCAGTGGTTCGGAAATCGATTCGCTTGGTTGTGGTCGCGGCGCCGGCTGCACAGGCCGCGGCGAGGGTGTTGGTTCAGCCGGTCGCGGAGGCTGCGACGGGCGAGTAGAGCGGAAGTCAGTCGCACGAAACGATCGCGGCGGCGGATTTTGTTGGTATTTTTGTGTGGGACCGGTCGATGCTGCAGCGAGCGGTCGTTGCAAACGTGAACGAAGCAAGTCGGCTGGAGAACGTATTGGCGCAGTGGTGGATGCGGGTGTTGGTGGCGGGGTTGGTGTTGGCGCTGCCGATGTCGTGCGTGCGCCTTCGATCGCAGCGCGCAATGCGGAGCGCTGTTCTACTTCACCATTATTTGATCGAGACGCTGATGCCACCGGAGCGACATACTGCGTTTGCGAGCGTTCCCCCTTCTGCTCCACGGGTCGTTCATATGTTCGTTCAACTGCTCGTTCTATCGGTGGAGGTACTGCAGCTGCCGGAGGAACCACTGTTGCCGCAGAAGCCGGTATATACGTATTCGCAGGACGAGCTGCTTCTTGTCGAGGCTCTGTGTGTATGACAGGCTCCGGTGTCGGCGGCGGCGGTTGAGGCGAAGGTGTACTGTTGGTAGCACGCATAATTGCGATCGGTGGAACCGGCGGCGTACTCGGAGCGCTCGGAGCGCTCGACGCCGGACGCGATCCATAGCTGCTACCACCTTCCATTTTGCGGATCTGTGTTTTGGACAAGACAGGCGGCGGGATGAACGCTTTCTGCTTCTCGGCGATCACTGCCTCGACATCGGCACGTTGCCGGCCATAGGTCTCACGCGAGTGCATGACGACATCTTCACGATATGAAATGTGCGGCGATTCGATGGGCGGGATCGTCTCGGCGGAGAACGGCGGCGAGCCGACACCATCGATCATCAGCGTAAGATAGATCTGTCCGATGCCGAGGCCGACCAGGTCTTCCGCTTCGAAGGTCGGTTCAAAAACGATCTTCAATGTCTCGGCGTCGAACGGACCGACACGGAAGGTGATGAGCGTCCCTACGTTGCCGAAGACGGCATCACGAACCGTTTCTTCCATTTGTTCGATGTATTGATTCGCGAGCGTGAGCGCAAGCTTGTACTTGCGCGACTCCGAAAGAATGTCGGCGAATGCTTCATTCATCATTGATTGGAATTCATCGACGTAGAAGAAGCAGCGCGGCAACTTCGCCATGCGTGACGGCGGTTCGTCCGCGCGACTCATCGCCGCGAGATAGATCTTGACGGTGAGCATGGATCCGAGCAACGACGCGTTGGTCTCGCCCATCCGCCCCTTGGAAAGATTGACGATGAAAATCTTTTTCTCGTCCATGATCTTGCGCAGGTCGAACGATGATTTGGGTTGGCCGATGATATTACGAATGAGCGGGTTGGAGACGAATTGTCCGATCTTGTTCTGGATCGCCGGTGTCGCTTCGCGGGTGTAAGTATCGGTGAATGCCGCGAACTCTTCCGTCCAAAAAGCGCGGACGATCGGATCCTGCACGACTTTGATGACCGCTTCGCGGAACGTCTTGTTGGTGAGCATCCGGTTCACATCGAGCAAGGTCGAACCGGGATATTCGAGAAGTGCCAAGAGTGTGTTCTGCAAGATGTATTCCATGCGGGCGCTCCATGCGTCGACCCAAATACGCTTGAGAGCACCCATGAGGCCGGAGACGACGAGATGCCGCTTGTCGAAACCAACATCTTCCATGACGTTGAAACCAATCGGGTAGTCAACGTCGAACGGCGCGAAGTAGACGACGTCGTTGATGCGATCATGCGGAACGAAGTCGAGCAGCTTTTCGGCGGTCGAACCGTGCGGGTCGATGAAGGCGATTCCTTCACCATGCTGGATGTCCTGGATCGCCATATTCTCGAGCATGGTCGACTTGCCCATACCGGTCTTGCCGATCACGTAAACATGCTTGCCGCGATCTATAGAACGTATGCCGAACATCTCGCGTTTGCCGCGTGTGTGCGTTGCCGCAAAATATGTGATGCGGCGATCATCGTCGCGTGCATCGGGATGCATGCGATTAAGTATACCAGATGACTACGCGACTGTGTGTGCGTCGTCGTGCGAATGTTTCTCGTTAAATGTTTGCGTATCGTGCGATACGAAGTTCACGGGCACACTTTCAACAAATTCCCCTTTGCGCGCACGTACCTGCTGCGGTCGTTCCCCGCGGCGGCGTACGGCGATGCCGAGACCGATAACGACGATACCGAGTACGAAGAAGATCAACATCTGCGTATCCACTGTAAAACCAAGAAACGGCATCAGAGCGACAAGGGCTCCAACGAGCATAATGAGTGCATCGAGTGACATACGAAAAGTGTACCCCTATAGTCCAATAAAGAAAAGCCCTCGCTCCAGCATTGCTGAGGCGAGAGACTTTGAGGTGTTAGCGGAGCAATAATTGTCCCGCGGGGCTTGCCACGAGGAAGAGGATAAATAATCCTTTCATGGCATAGCCAGGAATCTGATCTTCGAAAATGTCATTTCCGAAAATGGTGAAGAAAATGATACGCATTACACACTCCATACTCGGCATGCCGCAACGCTGCGCATCCTGCCGAAAGACGACGCTGGTAGTATTATATTCTATTTTTGTATTTTGTCAATGCCTTCGTTATTTACTGACGATAAGCACGAATTCTCCCCGCACACCGCCTTTTGCTTCTAATTGTTTCGCGATATCCAGTGGCTCGCCGACGAGCATTTCTTCGTGCATCTTGGTAAGTTCACGACCAACGTACACGCGTTGGATATTATGTGCAGCGAGTTCGGCAAGCAGTTTCAAAATACGATGCGGTGATTCGTAGACGACGACCGGATGTGAACTAGCCACAATTTCTTTGAGCATCGTCTGTCTCCCCTTCTTATGTGGTAGGAATCCAAAGAAGGTGAATGATGGATCATCAATACCGGCGATCGAAAGTGCCGCCGTGATCGCTGACGCGCCAGGAATTGCTTCAATGGTAAATGATGGAGGTAGCGGCGCGGAAGAAACTTCTTTTCCGCTTCCGCCTATCGTTCGGGTCGAAAAAAATACATTGGGAATGTCGCTTTGCAATGCTTCACGGACTCGTGCAACGAGCCGAGCACCAGGATCTGAAATGCCCGGTGTCCCCGCATCAGAAACGAACGCGACTTTTTCTCCGCGCTCTAGTCGTTCGATGATCTCATCTGCTTTCTTCAACTCCGTTGCCGCATCAAGGCGATGTACCGAAGTCTGTATTTCATACTTCACCAAGAGCTTCGCGATCACGCGCGTGTCTTCAGCATAAATAGCATCCGCCTCCTTGAGCACGCGCAGCGCACGTAGAGTAATGTCCTCCATATTACCTATCGGTGTCGCTACTATTGAAAGGGTTCCCATATCAATCAGCAATTTGCTCCGCTACCTTATAAATATCTCCCGCTCCCATCGTGATGATGAGCGTATCCGAGCCGCAGGTAAGCAGCTCGTCGCGGATTTCGTCGAATGACTCATACGCAGTCGAATCACCACCGATCTCTGCGGTGCGCAGCGCGAGGATACGGCTGGACACGCTCGGATCGGGCGCTTCACGTGCCGCATAGATCGGCGCTATGAGCGAACGGTCAGCGGTCGCAAGCGCGATCGCGAATTCCGAGAGAAATGACTTGGTACGACTGTAGAGGTGCGGATGAAATGCAACGACGATCTTTTTGTTGGGAAATTTCTCACGTGCAGCTTCGATCGTTTTGCCGATCGCAGTCGGATGGTGCGCGTAATCATCATAGACCAAAGCTCCCAAGGGAGTTTCACCTTTATATTCGAAACGTCGCCATGATCCCTTGAAGTCGGTGAGTGCGCGATCAATAGTATCCTGCGGGACATCGGGAAATGCGGCGCGCGCGGCCGCTGCGGCCGCGCGCGCATTTTCCCTGTTGAATTCTCCGATCTGATTGAGCTCTGGAATATTGACCTGTGTGTAATCGACAATATGTGCGGAAGCATCAGCAAGCACACGTGCAATATTCGGACCAGCAGGATTCGTCACAATATATCCGTCACGTGAGACTTTGTGCGCTGCCGTGCGAAACGTCTCGACGAGCGCGTCGAGCGTCGGAAAATAATCCGTATGATCGAGCTCGACATTCGTAATGACGAGAATTTCCGGATCGAGCTTCAAAAGATGATCGCGATACTCGCATGCTTCAACAACGAAGGGTCCCTCCTTTGTTAAAACTCCGGCGGGCGAAGCAAGGAAATTAGAACCAAAATCGCGCACAATTGAACCGACGATTGCCGTCGGATTCTTGTCGGCCGTCTGCAATATTTTTGCAAGCATGCCGGTCGTCGTTGTCTTTCCGTTGGTGCCCGCGACCGCAATGGTCCGTATCCCTTTTGAAATCTCGCCGAGTGCTTCAAAATACGACAATTCTGGGATTCCACGTTCATGCGCCTTCATGCGCTCCGGATTCGATTCAGGGATCGCATCGCTATAGATAAGGAGCTCCGTGCCCGCAGGCACATTCTCCGCACGCTGGCCAACATCGACGGGAACGCCCACTTCTTCAAGTAACGCGGTCGTCGGCGATTCATCCCGATCTGAACCGGCGATCGTTTTGCCCTGTTGCGCCAGCAATTGAGCCAACGCCGACATCCCGATCCCGCCGATGCCGGTCATATAGATGTTTTGAGGAATGTTCATACTTCTACTATACACAGCAAAAGCGTAAAGCGCACCAATACAAAAAAGTTATGCACATTGCCAATAGAATCTCAGGGGTATAGGCTTATTATGGCAACCTAAAAGAGGAGGCGCCGGCAAACTATAGGATGCATGTCCCTCTAGTGAAAGGAGGTGATCCAGCATCTCATTTCACTCGCGGAATGCTGCCCAAAAGTCGCGGCACGTGGTGAAATGCCCCCAACTGAGCACGCTGTCAAAGGCGTGCTCTCCTCATTCACCTTTTCTACAGTTTCTCCACGATTCTTAAAAATTCATCATTCCGTTCATATTCATTCTTGAACATCCCGAACGACGCAAATGCGGGACTGAAAAGGATAATATCGCCGGGTTGTGGCTCACCAATCGCTGAATCAATCGCTTTTTGTAGTGAGTCGAAAATCGAGGCGTCGGGTAATTCGTTTTTGATGCGATCCGTCCCCGTTCCCGCAAGCAGAATCACCTTTTTACAGCGAGATCGAACCTCGCTGAGAAGTTCCTCCATGTTCAAACCCTTATCCGCCCCCCCCATGATCAAAATGATGTGGGACTTCGTAAGTCCCACATTGGGTGCGAGCGCGCATAATGCTGCGATGGTTGCGTCGGGAGTCGTGGCATTGTTGTCGTTGTAGATTTTGACCCCATTTATTTCACGGACGAATTGCAAACGGCCTTCGACACCTTCAAATGACTCGAGTCCGGCGCGGATTTCTTCTTCGGACAATTGCAATGCGCGCAGTGCCTCCGCGGCAAGTGCCGCGTTCTGGCGATTATGCTCACCGGGTATCTGTACGGTCCAGTCGGTTGGAATCGCTGGCGGAACGTGCGGCGCGACCGCAGGTCGCGCCGCCTTTATTCGTTCTTCAACTGACTTTCCACAAATAAGCATATCCCCGTCTTTTTGACTCGCAAAAATATTCGCTTTGTCGGCAAAATATGCATCCATATCTGGATAGTAATTCTGATGATCGGGCAAGAGGTTGGTGAAGACTGCGATTTGTGGGCTAATTTTCAAATCACCGAACCCTTGCAACTGCCACGAGTCCAATTCGAGCACCACGATATCCCGAGGTTCAACCTCGGGAAGTAGTGCGAGCGTTGAAACGCCGCGGACATTACCGCCGAGAAAGACTATTTTTCCAGCTAATTTGAGTCCATGGTAAATCATCTGCGTCGTCGTCGACTTCCCGCGTGTACCGGTGACGCCGACAATCGTCGCACCTTCTTCCATCACATACTTGGCGAAAAGCGCCGTAGACATATAGACCGGTACTCCAGCACCGTGCGCAGCAACAATATATGGAGAATCGAGCGGCACACCGGCAGCCTTCAAGACCATGTCGCACGACGTGAAGTCTTCTTCACGATGGTCGCCGAGATTTTCTTGACGGTACTCCGTCTTAGAAAATCCAAGTGCAGTTGCCGACGGCAAGCTGCCGCCGAGGTGAAATGTCACATTTGGATATTGTTTGAGGCGCACAACTGACGCGGCGAGCTCAGATTCGGTTTTTCTATCGGTTACGATGACTTCCGCGCCGCAACGAGCGAGGAAGTCAACGTCTCCTACTCCGCGCCCCAATACTCCGAGCCCCATTACGGTAATCTTCTTTCCTTGAAACAGCTCGTATGCATTTTTCATCTCTCTACTCTATACCAAATATCTGCTTTTGAGTATCAATCCATGCACGTATAGAGCCACATCAGTGGAGGACTTGTTGTATGGTCGGCAAAATCGTTTTCTAACCGATTATCCACATGGAGAAATGCGGGTCGAACAGCAAATGATAGTGCATAATGTGAGTCGCGATGAAAGACAGGTGACGACGACGCGATCGTCACATCAAAAGCGTGCGCGCATTGCCTCGAACATAATTCCGAGGTCTTTTGGCGCCCGCTCCGGGCGTCTTTTTTATCACGGCAACAATTACTGATCACAAAAGATCGAGGAGTTCATTATTAGTCGACGGGCAATTATCAGATATCAGAGAGACAAAAGAAACATATGAGTATATCGATTACGAAGCGCGACGGAGAGAGGGCACCATTTAACGCAGATAAGATCAATCGTTCGATTGAGCGTGCCTGTGCAGGACTTCTTGATCCGATCTCGATGGTGACGCAGATCGCCACCGAGACAGAGCTCACGCTTTATGACGGGATCACCACCGAGGAAATGGACAAGGCGACCATCAATGCCGCCGTTCAGAACATCAAAGAGGATATCGAATACGACAAGGTCGCCACACGACTCCTCTTGAAGACCGTCTATCGTCGTGTTGTCGGTGATTACGATCTCGATGACCCCGCCGACCTCAAACAAAAGCATCGCGATGCGTTTCCGCTCTATATAAAGAAAGGTATCGCCGATGGCCGACTGCATCCCAACATGGGGCTCTACGATCTCAAAAAGATTGCTGATGCGCTTTCGATCGAACGCGACGAGCTCTTCGTATATGCCGGACTCGACGGTTTGCTCAATCGCTATGCGATCAAGAGCATGGATCAGCATCCATTGGAGACGCCGCAGTTCTTCTTCATGCGCGTCGCTATGGGCCTTTCTTACAACGAAAAAGATCCGACTGCGGCGGCGATCAAATTCTACGACAAGATGTCGCGACACGAATACATTCCCGGCGGATCGACCAATCTCGGATCCGGTACCGTTCGCTCCGCACTTTCCAACTGCTTCCTCCTCGAGATCCACGACGACATGGCACATATCGCGAAGTCAGTCTCCGATGTCATGTTACTCTCGAAAGATTCCGGCGGCATCGGCGCGTCGATCACCAAACTCCGCGCAGCTGGCTCACCCTTACTGTCCAATTTCGGGGGCGCATCGAGCGGTCCCACGCCGTTCGCCAAGATCATCGACACGGCAATTCGCGCGATCCAGCGCGGCGGCAAGAAGAAGGGGGCGTTGTGTTTCTACATGGAAAACTGGCACTACGACTTCCCCGAATTCATCGACTGGAAGCATAATGCCGGCGACGATTATCTCCGCATGCGCACCGCAAATACTGCCGCGTGGCTCTCCGACGAATTCATGCGCCGCGTCGAACGCAACGACGATTGGTACATGTTCGACCCAAAGGAAACACCAGATCTGAACGAGCTCTACGGCCAAGCATTCAGCAAGCGCTATGCCGAATACATCGAGATGGCGAAGACCGGTAAAATGCGCATGTGGAAGAAAGTTCCCGCAACCGAGCAATGGCACCAGATATTGACTGCGTTGCAATCTACCTCGCATCCGTGGCTCACGTGGAAGGATCCGGTCAACCTGCGCGCCTTGAACAACAACACCGGTACGATCCACATGAGCAATCTCTGCACCGAGATCTGCCTACCGCAAGACAAGAACAACATTGCGGTTTGCAACCTTGCTTCGATCAACATTTCCGGTCACATCGAAAGTAAGCAGATCAACTGGGCGAAACTCGAATCAACCGTCCGCCTCGCCGTACGTCACCTCGATAATCTCATTGATATCAACCAGCTTTCGATCCCCGAAGCGGCGCGCAGCGATAAGGAAAATCGCGCGATCGGACTTGGCGTCATGGGATTCGCTGATGCGCTTGAACAGCTTTCCATGTCCTACGAAAGTGCGCATGCATGGGACTTCGCGGATCGCCTCTTCGAATTCGTCAGCTACATGGCGATTGATGAGAGTGCCAACCTTGCGCGCGAACGAGGCTCCTATCCCAACTTCGCCGGTTCACGGTGGTCACAAGGCATGGTGCCGATCGATACGATCGAAGTGCTTGAAAAAGACCGCGGCATGACGATCGACCTTTCCAAGATCACCAAACAGCGCCGTCTCGACTGGGACAAATTGCGCGGGAAGGTCAAGGAAGGTATGCGAAATGCTACCTTGATGGCTGTCGCACCGAATGCCAACATCGGGCTGCTCGTCGGCACGACGCCAGGCATTGATCCGCGATTCGCACAAGTATTCTCGCGCAACAAGATCTCCGGCAAATACCTCGATCTCAACCACAATCTCGTCAAAGACCTCAAGAATATGGGTCTCTGGGAGGATATCAAAGAGATGATCATCGAAAGCCAAGGTGACATCAGCAACATACCCGGCATTCCGGCGTATCTCAAAGAGATCTATCGCACGGCATTCACCACCAATCCGCATGCGTACATCGAGGTCGCCGCGCGCGCGCAGAAGTGGGTTGACCAAGCACTCTCGCGCAATATGTATCTCGAAAGCCGTGATATGGAAGAGATGAAAGGGGTCTATATGACGGCATGGAAGAAGGGTCTCAAGACGACCTACTACCTCCATATGAAGCCGCGACATACCGCCGAACAATCGACGACAACCGTCAATAAGGGACAACTCACCGGCAAACGTGGATTTGGCGCGATCAAAGTCGCCGCGAGTGCACCGACAACGACCGAGTCTGTCCCTGAGTCGGCAGAAGCACCGTCGCCGGTCGTCATTGAGAAAACACCACTTTCTCCTTCACCGATGCCAACGAGCAATCCGCTCGGATTCTCGACGGTTACTGCTGCCCCGTCGTCCGTGTCGATAACACCATCGCCGATCATTCCTCAAGAATCACAGCCCGTTCTCGTCCGACAACCCGTCGCACCAGTTGCAGCAGAAACCACTAGTAGCATGCGTGCACAACAGAGCGAAGCACCGATCGCCTCGACCGTATCAACAACATCAACATCGATACCACCCGTTAAACGAGAACTTCCGGATGCACCGATGGATCCGGCGGATAATCCCAACGTGTGCATCTCGTGCCAGTAAATTATGAGCGTAGAAACGAATGAGGCGCATATGTTTTGCGATATTTGCCCAAGGTTCGAGCCTTGTGGGATCCCAAGGTCGAGCCTTAAGATTCCGGCAAATCTCGCAAAATATATGCCGACATTTGTTTCAAATATTATTCAATAATAAACTATCCATATGTTACTAGGAAAAGCAGCGCCAAAGGACTACAACATCCAACCGAGTATTTATCCGTGGGCAAAAGATCTTTATGATCAGGCGGTACGCAACACGTGGTTCCCCCATGAAATTGCGCTCAAAGAGGACCTCGATGATTGGGCGAAGATGACCGAAGACGAGCGACATGCGGTCGAATTCCTCATCTCGTTCTTCAATCCATCAGAATTGATCGTCAACCGCGTGCTCGCACTCGGTGTCTATCCGTACCTCAAATCTGCCGAATGCCATCTCTATCTCGCCAAACAAATGTGGGAGGAAGCAAATCACTGTGTCGCGTTCGAGTACGTCCTTGAAACCTTCCCGATCGATCGCGATCGATCATTTGCGCTGCATGAGGAAATTCCATCCATGATTGCAAAGGAGGCGTTCATCAACAAGTACATGCGGCACATGACTGAGGAGAAGCTCGATATCACCACGGCAGACGGTAAGCGCGCATTCGTCCGTAATCTCACGGCATACAACGTCGTCATGGAAGGCATCTGGTTCTATTCTGGCTTCATGGTCGCGCTCTCATTCCGCCAACGCAATCAGCTTCGCAACCTCGGCAGTATGATCAACTGGGTCCTGCGTGATGAATCACTGCACCTCAAATTCGGCATCAATCTGCTCCACGGCATTCTTGAAGAGAATCCGGAGCTCGTCACACCTGAGTTCGCTGCGGAGATCCGCGACATCATCGTCGAAGGCGTCAATCTCGAGACAGAGTTTAACAAGGATCTTTTCCCGCGCGGCATCCTCGGCCTCAATGCCGACTATGTGAATCAGTATGTGCAGTACGTCGCCGATCGCCGACTCGTCGAGCTCGGTATGGAAAAATATTTCAACGCGACAAATCCCGCCAAATGGATGTCCGCTGCGACTGATGTCTTCGAGCTCGTCAATTTCTTCGAGGCTCAGAACACGAGTTACGAGGTCGACTCCGGCGGCGACAAAAAGAAAGTCGCTTCGGCTCCGGATGCGCCAACAGAATAATTCACTGATAGAGAGGGAGGCGCAAAAAAGACCCGCACGCGGGTCTTTTTTGCGCCTCCCTCTCGGTTACTTTTTCAATCCCTCCAAGAACGCCATGATCTTTTCTTTGCGCTCAGCCGCATCGCGTGCGCGCGCGATGAACATTATGCGGATGATGATCGCGCCGGCGGCGTTATATTCAAAATTGATCTTATATGAGACACCCGCATACCCGCGATAACTGCCCACTTGCCGCAGGTTGCGCTTCGGCAAGAGCTCGTCAAGAAATACGCGCAACTCTTTCACCAGCACATCGAACGTCATGTCGTAGGTCTCCGCAGAAAACGGAATATCCATGACGATCTGTCGATGGGTATCGGCTTTCAGATTTTGCTGTTCCGTCGGATTGAGGAGGAATTGATAATTCGGTATCGTAATGCGTTTGCCGTTGTATTCCCCGCCTTCATCTTTGCCGGCAAAGATCGTATGGAAGAGACTGATGCGAACGATCTCGCCGAAATTCCCATTCATCCCGATGTCATCGCCGACATTGTAATTCGAGAGCAGGTAAAAATAGGCGATGATTGAATTGATATTTTCCTTCTGATTGATCACGACTGCACCCATTGCAAGTGCGAGAAAACTGAACGCTTGAATGTTGTAGAAGAGCACGCCGAGCAACACGCTCAGCAAGAGCAGGAGCGCACGGACAACATCGAGTATTTGCCGGCGGCGGAAATACGCGAGCGAAACCTCCTGCACTTCTTCCATATCGGCGAGATCCTTCGTCTCATGCGTATAGCGTCGTCGCAGACGGAATTTGAGGAACCACACGACCCCCTGCGAAATCAGCACGAACACAATCAGAGCGGAGCCTTTGATGAGCCCGTCGAGAATGTCGATATTCAATGTTTCGATCCAATGCAACATATGTTCATTTCGAACGTTCACCCGCTCGCTCCGGCATCTTTCCTCCGAGCTCTTTGATAATCTTTTCCTCTTTTACCACACCCCAGTCACAGAAATTATTCTGTCCAAGACGGTCAAAGGCATGGTCGAGTTCGCCGGCGAGTTTTGCAAAATATAAATTCATTGTCATGCCGTGTCCGACAATTAAGATCTTCTTGTCCTTATATTCTCTGTTAATCTGTTCAATCTTTTTCGAGAACCTGTTGAGCGCGTGATCGGCGGTCTCCCACTGATGAGAGGATCTATCTTGATACGTCATACATTCTCTGACTGCCTCTTCATATTCATTGGGATGCAGTAACCCGCTTGCTTCTCGATCGAGCTCGCTCAACTCCTCTACCTGGATAATCTCCTTGCCGAGGCGGTCTGCAAGCGGTTTTGCCGTTTGATATGCCTTATGTTCTGTAGAAGAAACAATGATATCAACTCCTTGCAACTCTCTGTTATCTGCAACTTGCGAGGCTTCTGTTTCTCCCCGTACAGACAATACCCATTTATGTATGGGTGTATCTCGATCTATCTGTGTGTGACCGTGTCGTAAGAAATAGATGGTATTTGCCATAAAATAATAATACTACAGGTGCCGCGGGGGAGACTCGAACTCCCATGGGTTGCCCCACATGCTTCTGAAGCATGCATGTCTACCAATTTCATCACCGCGGCGTGACTGTAAAGCGCATTCTATACTTTTAGCGCCTTTTATTCCACCGCTTCGATCGACGCTCCCAATGCCTTCAAACGTTGGTGGAGATTCTCATAGCCGCGATTGATCGGGTAGACATCTCGAAGTGTCGATTCCCCTTCTGCTGCAAGCATACCGATAAGCAAGATCGTGGCGGGGCGCAAGGCGGGCGGCGCCTTGATATCGGCACCATGTAATGGCGTAGGACCTTCGACTTCTACACGATGTGGATCAAGCAGCGTCGTCTTTGCCCCCAGTTTATTTATTTCCGTAAACCAATGCGCGCGACCATCATACATCCAATCATGTATCAGCGTCGTGCCAACCGCTTGCGTCGCGATAGGGACAAAGAACGGGAGATTGTCAGCGTTGATTCCGGGGAATGGGCGCTCAGAAATCTTCTCTGGCGGCGCTATCAGCGTCGAGGGCTTGATAACGATATCGGCAAGGTGTGTTTGTCCATTCTCAGCCAGATATTTTGCACCGCGATCATACGAAAGCCCCATACTTTCAAGCGTCAAGAGTTCGAGCTCGAGCATATCAATCGGACAGCGTCGTACGGTAAGCTCGGAACCAGTCGTTGCCGCCGCAGAAAAGAAAAACATCGACTCAATGGGGTCCTCGCTTGGATAGCCGACGATATCTGCGTTGATGTCATCCACGCCGTGTACCACGAGCGTTGACGTGCCAATACCGTCAATCTTCACGCCGCATCGCTCAAGAAAGAAGCAGAGATCCTGAACCATGTAGTCAGCGCTCGCGAATTTGATTGTCGTCACGCCGGGGATTTTTGCCGCCGCCATAAGCGTATTTTCGGTGCCGGTATTGCTCGCCTCATACATGACAATCTCCGCGAGGTGCTTATCTGCAACCTCTACATGGTAGGTGTGCTTTTCCTCATCACCTTGGAGTGTGATGCCCATACGTGCGAGCGCGTCCACATGTGGTCCGAGCGTTCGCTTACCTAAATCGCAACCAGCTGGAGCGGGCAGATCAAATGAGGTAAGCACATGCGCAAGCGGGGCTACGAACATCGCGATGGAACGCGTGCGCACCGCCGCCTCGCGATCGATATGCGAGAGATCAAATGTCGCAGGCGGCGTGATGACAATGTCACCGCCTTCTTTCCAATCAACAGTGACACCGATGCTCTTCAGTACTTCAAGGATTCGTTTCACTTCCTCAATGCGCGGCATGCGCTTCAATGTCGTCGTGCCTCTATTCAAAAGCGACGCGCAAAGCAAAGCGACTGCGGCGTTCTTGGAAATATTGGTCGTGACTTCCCCGCTTAGTTTCTTTCCGCCGATGACATGGTAATTCATAGAACTATTGTACTTCAAATAACCTTGAAAGTATCGAGGCACCTGAAGTCTTAAGTTCGGTGAAATTCATGTCTTTATCGATACGGAAAAGAACATCAAATCCGTCACCGGCAGTTGGCGGTTGCGCTTGGAGTTCTGCATATGCCGTACGCAGATATTCCTCGGAGACTTTCTTTCCCCTCGATGCGTTACGGTTCAGCACTTCCTCCAGAGGAATATCAAAGAAGAGTCCTTCAATCGTATTTACGCCCGCTAATCTTGCATCATCTACGAATCGTCTGCGTCGTGCCTGGTTCGAAAACGTCGAATCGAAAACGGTGGTGCGACTCGCCCCGATACTGTCCATCACTCGTTTTCTCGCCTCGTTCCAGACAGCTTTGTCATCCGTATGATCATCTTCCTTGCCGAAGAGTTCGTTTCGGATGTCATCCGGAGATATATATTCATATCCATGTTCTATTGCGAATTTTCTCAGGATCGTCGTCTTTCCTGAACCCGGGATTCCAATGCCAAAAATAAAGCTTGCCATTGTGCGCCGGGAAGGAATCGGACCTTCGACCTCTGTCTTATCAGGACAGCGTTCTACCACTGAACTACCGGCGCTTACAGGAGCGATAGTAGCAAAAAACGATGATATATGCTAGTTTTTGTCAGGGCAATGAGGCTCTGTTCAACGTGGGAGATGTTCTTGTCGTATATTTCGTATGTGCCAGGCAAAGATCATCGCGGAGATGATCGCGGGCGGACGAACACATTCGGAGGCAAGTTTTTCGCTGACGTTCGGCTTCTCGACGCCGACATTGAGAAAGTATCCCAACACATGGCGGCGGCCGAAAAAAGTCGCAAAAAAACGCGCCGCAAGCGGAAAACGTTGAGCCAACAGGAGCAAGCTGCAATTCAGCATGGAAACTGATGCAATTTTCTATACAAAAAGAGCGGTCGCATAGCGGCCGCTTTTTTATGAACTTTTCAAACTGTGGAAATGACAGTGGCGAAGAGATGTGCCATATGCTAGCATCTTCGACGGAGCATGGGGCTCCGGGAGGCTTAACAGTGGTCAAAATTATTGGACCCGACGGCAAACAACACCGTAAGCCAAAAGACCGGCTCGAGAGCGATGAGTCTGTAGATTCCGCGCCGAATATCGTCACCACAAGACGGAGAGGCAAGCCGCGCTGGACATCTGAAGACTACAGGCTCCGTGGTATTGAAACGGCGACGTCTACCCCCATGTATATCGAGTAGGCGCGCTCACGGGACTATGCGGCCACCCTCTTCTGGGCGGCCGTTTTATTTTATCGACCCAAACCAAAAACCACCTCTCGACTGTGCTCGGGGTGTTTTTCGTATAGCAAAACAATTCACAAACAGTAGAAAATCACTCTTTTGTTCCGTCCATCTCGTCACGGTCTTTCCCGTGTGTCTGACAGATTGAAGGGTATTACTGTCATAACCCTTGTGTGCTCAGCTGAGACACACAAATCGACAATCAGTCTCCTTCCACCGAAGTGGAGATCAACGTCCAATTTTGGAATGAATCCACGAGCAGCTTCCGC
>CAINVT010000059.1 GCA_903854215.1 uncultured bacterium
CGTCACGATCGAGTCGCTCGAGAAGACGATGATGGAGAAAAATCACCTCAAAGCAGCACAAGAGATGCAGTCCGCCAAGAAGAAATTATTCGCAACAATCCGGCAAAAATGCTAAATTCATTTCGGTTCCATTCTGGTAGTGGAAAATACTACTGTCGTGATGACTGAAAACAAGTTCGTAACCCCTGACCTTATCAACGATAAATCCGCCGTTCAGTTCACGAAGACGCAACCTCCTCAGTAAGGAGGCGAGAAATCCCTTCGAACCTGAGGTGAACCGTGTCGAAAAGATCCATTTTGGCTTTTTGCGATCTTTGACCGTATGTTTCTTGAAATAGACACAGCCATCGCCGTCAAAATATCCCCTCAAGAATGCTCCGAAAAACGCGTCCGGGATAACGGGAAATTTCATTGAATTGCTTTTGTTCGGTGTAAAGCCGAGCTTCTGCAAGTCTTGAAACCAGTTCTTTGAACCTATTTGCAAACGATACCCCCGTTTCCACTTCTCATTTCGATTCCGCACCGCAATCTTATGATTCGAGCCGGCTACGTGACGTATAGAATACAAAAGTGATCTATCCGTTATGTGAAATTCGATGAAGTGAGCTCCCCTATTATTCAGTATCATCGTGCCATCCGCGGCAAAGAAACCGAGCACGTATGCCATGTCCGGACTCCACGTCTTAAAAAAATCACTATTGAGTGTTCGACCCCGCACCGGTCAATCGTATCACGCGCGCGATTGTTCACCCCTTCGTTTCTTCAGGAAATACTTGACGACGTCGATACCCGATATGATCGCCCAGACCGAGTTGGTAAGCATGAACGGAACTCCGTTTATTGAAATCGCGTAGATCACGAGTCCGATACCAGATATCATGTTCATGAAGTCGTAGCGAATATCGTCGTTCCTCAAAATACCATATTGATTCATGATGAAGGCGCTCAAGGTCATGAGCGCCGAGAGAATGCCTATTATTTCGAGTACGGACATAACGAATATATTCTAGCACCTTTTTGACCGCGCCGATCAAGAGGTCGAAAAAAAACGAAATATAGGCTATTATCTATGCCGTAGGCCGGCGTAGCTCAGGTAGTTAGAGCATGGGACTCATAAACCCAAGGTCGAAGGTGCAAGTCCTTCCGCCGGCACTAAAAATAAAGGAGCTCAATGCAAAGCATTGAGCGACTTTTATTTTTTGCCGCCGGAAGGACTTGCAGGACGGAGCGGGGCACCGTTCAGCAGAACGGGTCGCGAGTCGCGGTCGCAGAAATTTCCGAGTGACTGGCGAGGAAATTATCTGCGACCAAGTCCTTCCAGCATCCGCCGGCACTACCAATAGTCAAATCAACAGAACATCGTACAATGTATCCATGCAGATCTTAACCATACTCATGCTGATTTGCAGCATTCTATGGGCGATAGCGCTCACTTATTTTATTTATTCGATCGGCCTCGCGATCCTCACACTGAACGTCGGCCCCTTCATTACGGGACTTCTCATTATCGTATTCGCCACTGTCGCCGAGCTTGCGGTCGCCACGATGAATGAGTAATTATTCCTGACGCAATTGCGGGACAATAGACTCAAAAAACTCTCGATCCTTGCCGTTCGTTAGTTTGGCGGCAACCTGGCCACTCATGACCCACTGCGCATCAGGATTGCTTGGATCGATGGGTTTAAGTTTCTCCTCGTCGGTCGAGAATAAGAACATGTAAATCGTTTTGAATTCACTCATGTCGTCACCTCCATCGGGCGTTCCCTTGTATCGTTGATAGGAACCGAGATCTTTTATGAGCGTGAGGTGCGTCAGCCCTGTCTCTTCGGTGATCTCACGACATGCTGCGGTAAACGCGTCTTCGCCCGGATCAAGGTGGCCTTTGGGAAATCCCCAAAACGTCGGCCCGTTCAATACGAGCGCCACATTCCCTTTCGCATTCAAGACGATACCTCCGGCACTGGCAGTTTCAAGCATACCCATATTCTACATCTTTTTTGTCACGAGAATCTTTACAAGCATCCTGGTACACTGTACCAATGAATCTTGCGGCACTGCGATCGATCATCGGCAACATCGTGATCGCCGCTTTTTTCACGGTATTTGTCTATATCAATCTTAAAGCATTCGGCACGACAAAAGATGCGAGCTATCTACTCGTGGCATTCAATGAGAGCTTATATGTGCTTCTCTATGCGATTCGCCGACGACCCGTCGCAACCTCGACCTCGATCTCTGACTGGGGCATCGGATTCTCGGGAACATTCATCGGGACATTGCTACGTCCGGCAAGTCCGCTCAGCGCAACGGTCGGCAGCGTACTTATCGTGATCGGCACCGTGGTGAATATTGCCGGTATTATTTCTCTCAACAGAAGCATCGGCACGGTACCAGCACAACGAACGATCAAGACACGTGGCATGTATCAGTACATCAGACATCCCATGTATGCGAGCGAACTATGCGTCATTTTCGGATATCTCGCCGTCAATTTTTCGCTGGCGAATATTGCAGTGACACTGTGCAATTCGATTCTTCTTCTCATGCGCATCGGCCGTGAGGAGCGTTTTCTTTCTCGAGACAGTGGCTACATCGCATATGTCGCACGAACACGATGGAAACTGTTTCCATTCGTTTACTAGACCCGGGACGTACGAACTATCAACCGATTTCAGATGCTAGATGAGGTCTGCATGCGGGTATATACTTCCACGTATGAAAAAAATATTCGTACACTTTGTTGGCGGAGCATACCGTACGGTCGCCCCCCTTATCTTCCTTGTCGACTCCGAGCCGGCACATGATTTTGTGCTCGATATGAGCGAATTTATGGGGAAAATTTCGGGAGTTCCCGCACTCATGCGCGCCTGCTTGCGCGTGTCACACCCGATTCTAAAGACGACAGTTGCAGGTATTGATTTCGAAAATCCGGTCGGCCTCGCGGCGGGTTTCGACCACGAGGCGCAGATGCCCCGCATTGTTGACGGTATCGGTTTTGGATTCCAGACCGTCGGCACGGTGACCAATGGCGCTTACGAGGGCAATCCATACCCGCGCATCAAACGGCTGGTAAAGTCGCGTACGATGCTGGTCTACAAAGGATTCAAATCGACCGGTATGAGTGCAGTCCTTGCACGCATCAAAGGTGAGACATGGCGCGTCCCGATCGGTATTTCGATCGGCCGCACGAATCCACTCAAGGAGTATACCTACGAAGCGGCGAATGCGGATATAATCGAAGCGTTCACCAAAGCTCGAGACTCCGGTGTTCCCTTCTCGTATTTTGAGTTGAACATCAGTTGTCCGAACATGCTCCATGAGATCTCCTATTATCAGCCCGATCATCTTGCGCCGCTTCTTGCATTGATCCGTGATCTCAAGCTCCCCAAGCCGCTTTTCATAAAGATGCCGATCGGTCTCTCGGATGATGCGACCAAAGCGCTGCTCGATACCATCATGCAATACCCCGTCGCGGCGGTCACCTTCGGCAATCTGCAGGTCGATCGCAAAAATCCCGCGTTCGACCAAGCCGAGCTTGCGACACTCGCGAAATATCCGGGCAATTGGAGCGGTATGCCATGCCAACAACAATCCGACCATCTCGTCAAACTTGCGTACAATCACGTGAAGGGGCGTCTCGCGATCATCGGGTGCGGTGGCATATTCAAGGCCGTTGATGCCTATCGCAAGATTCGCAACGGCGCATCGCTCGTACAGCTCGTAACGGCAACGGTCTTCGAAGGTCCCCAGGTGGCAGCCGAAATCTGTGCCGATCTACCGGCGCTTCTTGCACGAGATGGATTCAAACATATTTCAGAAGCAGTTGGTGTTGATGCAGGTAATCCGGAAGTGTGATTACCAACGACAGAGTCATGAATCGGATTCAGGCCTCGTTCATAATAACGTGCTCACTGCTGTGAGCATTACGGACGTGGCACAGGGGCGACTGTCACAAATAATGGGTACATTATTTGTGGAAGAGTCCTTAGTAGTTACATCCGAAGAGAAGCGACCGCGGTCGTCAATGGGACGATGTCGTTACGCTGCACAATGTCGATGACCAATAGCCGGTTGCTCCCGACCCGCAGTAATAGAGGCCGCCGCATTGCGCACCATTTGCAAACAGTCCGGAGACACACGAAGGATCGAGCTGCGTGGTTGGTGTGCCGATCGATGTACTGGTCGTAATCGTTGTAGTACTTAGCACAAGCGGAAGCGTCGTCGATGCGGTGATCTCCGAAAGGAGCGACGACGTGAGCGCATCTCCGGTCAGATTGAGACTCGGAAGCAACGTTGTCGGAACAACCGGTTGAGTAAACATCTGCGTTGCGGCGGTCGACAGATTTGTAGTGGCGTTTGAAGGGGCTGTGCCACCGACTGCAACGATCATTGCGTTTATGGTTGCCGTAAGTGCAGCAAGCTCTTGCTGAAGCGATTGCAGTTCGGTAAGAAATGACTGCTGTATGGATATGCTTGAGTTCGTCGGAAGACTTTGTGCGCTCGTCGCCAATGGCACAAAAGCGAGCACTCCGATGCCGATTGCTACGGATAAAAATTTCTTCATATTACTATTGTGACTGCCCACTACTCGATGTGCCCGTATCACACGGAGCACCGCGCATACCAGGCAAGATCGCATGCGGAGAGAAGAGTGCTGCAGCAACCGCGGCGAGACCGGTACTATTTTGGATCGAACTCTGTGGACACGGGATTTGCGACGTGGAACTTCCCGTGTTCATTGGATGTATTCGAAATCCTGGACCTACCGGTGTAGTTGAACTGGTATTCCACGGTCTATGATCACCAAATGGAGGTGTCGTACTTCCCACCGGCATCATTGGACCAGCCTGTACATCAGGTCGCGTTGAAGAACTCTCGCCACCCCGCATAACCGGAGGCGTAGAACTTCCCATTCCTCCCACTCCTTGCGGATGGCAATGGTTGTCGATAAATGCTCGTGTGAGTGATCCGAGAACACCGGTCGATGACGCGGTAATACCGAACTGTTTTTGGAATGTACCGAGTGCACGAACGGTCACGGGTCCGAAGAATCCTGTCGTGCTGCTGGCTGACATAAATCCTTCGCTCGCAAGCATATTCTGTAATTGAGATACATCGGTTCCCTGCGCGCCTTGTCGCAGATCGCGAGTGATCTGCGGGCAGACATTGCCAATGGTGTTCCTCGTCGTCGTAGCGATACCGTTGCCGCCTTGCGGAGGCATCATATCGTGTCTCGGCGGCGTTGAGCTTGGAGCATTCGTTTGTAGCAATGTCTGGAGCTGCTGCTGCAATGATTGAATCTGACTCATTAACGATTGTGCCTGTGTTGAGAGCGAATCAGTCTGAGCGCTTGCAAATAACGGAATAATAAAAGCAATCGATACAATGAGTCCGGAGACTTTGTACGTAGTATTTTTAACCATGTAGCTATTATATATGTTCTGTGGCTTTTGAAAGATACTGTATGTTGAAAACTTCCATCTTCCCCGCCGAGCCGCTATACTGGGCATCGAAGCACCTTTAGCTCAGTTGGTTAGAGCGTTCGATTCACATTCGAAAGGTCGCAGGTTCGAATCCTGCAAGGTGCACCACTTCGCTCGCAGGCGAGCTTCGCGGTGCAAGCACTACATATACCGGCTTTTATATGATTCCCCGACGCAGGTAATTGCGAAGTGGTGTCCCGCGAAGCTTCTGCGAAGTGGGACTATGTCGTAGGGGTAGGATGCTTTTCATAAAAAATCTGCTAAGATACTCGACAACCCTACTTCGCCGCACATGCGGCTACGAAGGGCAAGGCGGGCTGTAGTATACCGGTCGTACGCACGATTCGGGTTCGTGTAGACTGGGTTCGATTCCCAGCAGCCCGACAAGATCAGCTTCTAGCCTCTTGCTGGAATGGTTGCAATATTTTTAATCCAAGATGCTATTGAGGCGGGCCGCGCCCGCCGTAGCCTTGGCGAAGGCCCTACTTCGCTGCATCAAAGCAGCTACGCAGGGTAAAACGGGCTGTAGTATAGTGGTAGTACGCAAGGCTGGGGGTCTTGTAGTCCGAGTCCGATTCTCGGCAGCCCGACAGTAGAC
>CAINVT010000060.1 GCA_903854215.1 uncultured bacterium
GCAAATGATGTCCAGCCAGCCCAAAAAAATAGATAGACAGAGGTTGGAGGATGTTTCAATACACGAACGGCAGGAGTTGCCACGGTGTGTTCGCGACGTATGCTCGGTAGAGTTCGTTCCGCGAGAGAAAAAGCTCCTCACGCTCCGCGCGGATACACAGGAGCGCCGTGTTGGCGAGCACGATGAGCGCATTCGCAAGAGAAACATTCGCGAGCAGGTACCCGAAGAGTATCAGTATCCCGCTCGAATACATCGGATGCCGGACATATCGATAGATGCCGCCGGTTTTGATGCTTCTCTCCGCAGGCACGATTCCGATGCTTCTGTTGAGATAGAGAACGCTGACAATATTGACCACCGTTCCAATGACTATCAACGTGTCGCCGATCAAAATAGTATAGGGATTTGCCGGTCGTAAGAGCGTTGCCAGAAACGTTGCGGAAAAAGCGATAGCCCAGTCAAATTTCGACGTCGAAGTGGCCACGGCATGCTCTCTCAATAGGTACAGTACGACATATACGGCTTCATTGACGGCAACAAGAATATACCCGACGTCACCCGTCGCATAGAATTGCCGAACGCTGACGAACACAAAGACCGATAAAAAAGCCGCGATGATAATATTTCCGATCAAGGACCGCATTATGACCATACCGATCTCATTTTTGGTAATTATAGCTCAGGGATCCTGTTCAGGTCCCAAACTGTCCGCGAATCCAATGTACATTCGGTCCTGCGAGCGCACTGCGACAAAATACGAAAAACTGTACGAACGGTATCAAAAGCGTTAGACTCCCCGCGGACGCTGCAGCGGCGTTTGCAAATCGCATAAGAGGCAATCATGCAAAAACGTGAACACGTGCTTTTTGGCTGTTCGTTCCGGTCGACGGGAAAATCTGACGAAGACGAACCAGTCCTTGAACGCTTCCGATACTCGGGGTTTCTCACCAAGATCGAGGCCAGCCACGACAGTTTTGTCGGCGACATGAAAGACGAGGCTGGCAACGGTGATCTGTTTTCGGTCACGATCGATCCGGCAAAAGGAGAACTGAAATTCTGGAAGCAATATAGAGAACCTCCGGTCGGTCACAGCCCACGAGTCGAATATTCCTTACGTTGCAAGCGGTATGGAAAGCACGCATGGAAATGCGCCGGTTCTTTCAAGGGAGTCGACGAGAGCGGCAACTTGGTCGACGGTCGGATGGGCGGATGCATATGCATCTTGGTCGAAGTCGAGGATGATTTCTGGACCCCCGAAAAGTTCGAGCGTCTCTTCAAGGAGCTATACTTCGCGAGCGAAGCAGCCTGATACATCAGGCGCGGATGATCTGGGGCGGCCATTTTCGGCCGCTCTTTTCTTATTGCATGTATCAAGAATATCTATCGTGTCCACCAATACGACCAATACGTGAAAGCGACAACTACCAAAAGAAAAAGTACTTGTGAAGATATTCCGACAAGCACAGAGTCTTTCAAATGATTGCGCGTATGGATCCACCTATGGAAGCGCTGTAGCGAGATCAGAGGTTCATGGCGGAAGCGCACATAGAGAAATTGCAGAGCATCGGGAAGAATGCCCGCGCAAGCCCCGAGGAGAATTACCCAGAACGTCTGCGGCGAGGAAAAGAGAAATATCGCGAGCACGATTCCCAGCAACGCGTCCGCTCCGATCACAAGAAAGTCTCGGAAGAGTGCCTTGTCATACTTCATCGGAGCTCCAATATTCGGATTGACGGACGCTGATGTGAGGGAAATATCAAAATGGGGGATCGCGTCTACTAAAAAATGACTTGCGAACGCCGCACAAAAAACGATCGCAGGGTCCTTCGGGATAATGCTTGCGATCGCACCACCGACGATCGCGTGAGCCGTGAGTGTCATTCGAGTACTATAGCAGGTCTAGGACTGTTCTTTCCAGTCTATGTTACTGGTGGGATATTTGTTCTGATTGACAGTGAGCTATTGGTATAACATAATCACATCCGGCTGCCAAAACGATACTCATCGTTTTGGAGACAGCTCTTTGACTCTCGCGTCCAGCCGCTCAAGAAGCGGTGCAGCGCATGGAGGATAGAATGGATAAAATTGTGACACGCGGACAAGTTATTGAGCTTGTCAGCCGGTTCGGCATCGACACAGACTGGGATTCCGTTCACGGAGAAAAACTCCAGGAAGAAGTTATCAACCTTCCGCGTGAGGAGCTTGGTCGCCGGTTCACGGCGTTTGTGAACAACGGTTGCCGCCTTGTCGTCAAAGAACCGGGCACAGTCGTCATCGACCGCTCGAGACCCTTTGACCCTGTGAAGTTCTTCGGGTACGGCTGGAAGCATGTCGAGATGGACATGCGTGCGCATGAGCTCACCGAGATCGACATTCGCGGTCTCCAATTCAAAAGCGGTCTTTTGGAAAACGAGAACGTCATTAGCGGCGCGGTGAAGCTCGAGCGCCTGATGGCGATGCCCGAGATTTGCCTCGACGCGAAATTCGGCCAGACTTCCTTCGAAGCGACGGGACAACCATATCTCCGCTTCATCTACGACCACTTCGGTATTTCCTGGTTCGAGCTATGCGGCACAAAATTAGTCGACTTGGTAGGCAACGAGTTCTTTTTAGTCCTCTACCGGCTAAGAAGCGGCAC
>CAINVT010000061.1 GCA_903854215.1 uncultured bacterium
GCGGATGATGGCTGGTATGCCCGTCAGTATCACCCAAAACCCTCACTCCGGATTCAAGTCGTGTACAGCCTCCATCACGAAAAAGTCCCGCAAATGCGGGACTTTTTCGTGGTAGATCGATTTTTAACCGGACACGCATGCCGGCAAGTACTATTTTCTTGGTCATGGCATGTGTTTGATTACGAGGTATTACGCAGTCTTCGTCTCGTCGTCAAAACCTTCAAAACAAACGGAGTTCATGCAGTATCGCTTACCGGTTTTCGTCGGGCCGTCATCAAAAAGATGCCCGAGATGCGAACCGCAGACCGCGCACACCGTCTCGACCCTTCTCATCCCGTGAGAATAATCTTCCACATCCCGCACCGCACCCGGCAGCGCCTGATCGAAGCTTGGCCATCCGGTACCTGAATCGAACTTTGCGTCGGCAGCAAAGAGCGCGCTCCCGCACACAGCACATTGATAGAAACCATCCTTGTCGGGGTGGATCAGTCTTCCGGAAAAAGGCGCCTCCGTATCCCCCTTTCTCAACACATCGTACTGCTTCGGTGTGAGACGTTTTTTCAATTCTTCCTCATCAAGAGGCATGTCTGCTTTCATAGGTATTCAGTATAGAGATGTCATGACCGCTTGCAACCCGCGTATGACGAACTTCGCGCTACTACCCGACAGAACCGGTGCCAGGCACGTCAGAAGAACAGAATATGTGTTGTGATAATTGTTTGGCGATGATGATATTCCGCGGTAGGCAATCCAATCGGGCGCATCTCCATTTCCCGCATGTTCCTCAAGCTATTGCTTCCCTGATAAAATCACGTGCGCCGGGAGTTGCCATCCAAAATGTTCCCTGATGTTGCCAATAGAACCACGCCTCGTCGTCACCGCCGACTTTAATGCGTCCGGGAATGAGTTCCGGCTGCGGATGGTCGGTTTTTAGAATTTCTTGCAAGACGTGCAGGAAGCGTTCTTTCATTTCGGGAATACGCGATCGAGCTTCATCGAGGCGTCCGAGTTTATAGAGCGCCAAAAGCGCCCCGACTTTCAACCCGGCCATCATGTCATCAGGATACTGTTTGTCGAGTTCCAAGAGCTCCTCGAGCCGGTTCGTCTTGACGTAGGCAGTCGCCAGAATCTCCCGAATACCCTGATTGTCGTTCGGATTAAGCGCAAGCAATTCTTGATAGTGTGAAATTGCTTTCTGCGGACCATCAATCACCTCGACAAGCGTCGCATACTCGCCGAGAAGGAGGAGGAACGGGCGGTTATCGACAAAGCCCCACGGCAGGAGATCTGTACCAATCGAAAAAACCGGCGGAACCAGCTTTCGCGCCTCGTAGATCGAAGTCTCGAGAATTCTTCGCGTAAGCGCTGTTTCGTCTTCTTCGAAAGCATCACGCGCGAGCATTATAGCCGCGTCAAACATAAGTGGATTCTCATCAAACGTCGCCTTTGCAGCAACAATACTCACCTTACGCAGAAGTTCTCGTTCGATATTCTCAAAATCGGATCCACTGTTCCCTTCGCTCATCAACTCCTCGTCTTTCTCATGCATAGATGAAAGTTCACTACGCCGTGTATGAAAAACTGCCGGATATTCCCATGACCAGTCATGTCCTCTCATTTTGACGACGCGCGGCGTTTCCGGGAATCGATCCGCGAACAATGTGTAAAAATCCGGACGGGCTTCAGGAGTAAAATCGCCATCGGCGCGTATTCGTTCCACCATATCGCGCGGCGCCAATCCGTTGAGCCGTTTGTGCGGAAAATGATTCCATGCGTCATTGGTAACCTGCAGGATATCTTCAAATTTTGTTTTTGGGTTCTGCTCCGCGAGTTCGAACGTCATGCGGCTCACGAGATTGGAATCTTGTTCGTTCCAGACAATATCTTTGACATCCGCAACCGTTATGACCGTCGCGGCGCACCGGTGCAAAAGAAAATCCGCGAGCCGCATCTCGAAGGCAGTCACATGGTCTGGCGAGTCCAATACGACGTCCGGAGCACACACGTCCGACGCAACGCTCTTTTTCCGCCTCTTTTTCTTTGCCTCCATACGAATATAGTTTACATCGGTATGAACCTCTGTGCACGGAGCAGTTTTTTGCTACTATTGGATACTGTATGAAAGATGCGCTTAAGCGATATTTCGGATATGAGGCGTTCCGGCCGTTGCAGGAAGAGATTATCGGGCGCGTTCTGAACGGTAAGGATTGTCTGGTATTGATGCCGACGGGCGGAGGAAAATCTTTGTGTTTCCAGCTTCCCGCGATCATATCGGACGGGGTCGCGCTCGCCGTCTCGCCGCTTATTTCTCTGATGAAAGATCAGGTCGATGCGCTTCGGACGAACGGTATCGAGGCTGATTTCATCAACAGCACCGTGCCGCCCGCTGAGATAAATCGTATCATGCAGTCCGCAAAGAACGGGAAATTAAAGGTCTTATATATCGCTCCCGAACGATTGTCGGTACCGGGTTTTGAAAACTTTTTACGTACGCTTCGCATAAGCCTGATCGCGATCGACGAGGCACACTGCATTTCCGAATGGGGACATGACTTCCGACCCGACTACCGCAACCTCAGATCGCTACGGCAAAAATTTCCCACAATCCCGATTATCGCACTCACTGCAACAGCGACAGCAAAAGTGCGTGGGGATATCGTCATGCAGTTGGGTCTGGATAGTCCGCAGATATTCATATCAAGTTTCAATCGCCCCAATCTTTCATATGCGGTTATTCCAAAAAAAAACGCGCTCCGATCGATACGTGCGCTCCTTGATACGCACAAAGGTGAGAGTGCGATTATCTATTGTTTTTCCCGCGGCGATACCGAAAAGGTCGCGGAGCAGCTCGCACAGTACGGCTTCAAGACGGCTGTCTATCACGCAGGACTCACGGCGCCGGTACGACAAAGAAATCAAGAGCGATTCATCCGTGACGAGGTCGATATCATGGTCGCGACGATCGCCTTCGGCATGGGAATCGACAAGCCGGATGTGCGGCTCGTCATCCATCATAGTCTGCCGAAATCCATCGAGGGGTATTATCAAGAAACGGGACGCGCGGGACGCGACGGTTTGCCCGCGGAATGTGTCCTGTTATTTTCTTATGCCGACAAATTCAAGCAGGACTTTTTTATCAACAAAACCGAAGATACGGCAGAGCAGAAGAACATGCGTGAAAAATTGGACGAAGTAGTGCGATATGGCAATCTCGCGACATGTCGTCGCAGATTCCTGCTCCGGTATTTCAACGAAAATTACGGCGAAACAGTATGCGGAAATTGTGACGTGTGTGAACCATCACTCAAGGAAGTCGCCACGAACGACACCCCCGACGAAATCGGTTCGCGTTCCCGAGTACCAAACAGAACTTCGTATGGAGAGCTTTCCGAAAAGCTTGAGTATGACATGGCGCTCTTTGAGCAGCTACGAGCATTACGCACACAAGAAGCTACGGCCATGAAGGTGCCGCCCTATGTCGTATTTGGCGACAAAACGCTCCGAGAAATGGCAACTTTTTTCCCACAAAGCGTCAAAGCGCTTTTGCAGATTACCGGCGTCGGTGATAAAAAATGCGCGCAATTCGGAGAAACGTTTCTCACCGTCATTCACCGATATGCGCAGGAACACGATCTGCACGAGAAAACCAGACAGAACGGCGCCGATGCGACAACCATAATCCGTACGGATGTGAAGCCGGTATATCCGGGTTCTACTCACGACGAGACCAGACAGTTGCTCCTGAAGAAAATGTCCATCGATGAAATCGCGAAGTGTCGCGGCCTCGCCTGCGGCACTATCATTTCCCACATCGAGACAGTCACGGCCGTCGATCCGCTGGTGGATATCGCCCATCTCAAACCGTCGCACGACCGCCTCAAAATGATCGCCGCCGCATTTACACAAAGCAAGGGCACTGCTCTTGCCCCTGTCCGACAAATTCTCGGAGAGAGTTATTCATATGATGAATTACGCGTGGCGCGAATTTTTATTCTGCACCGTCCATAGTTTTTCCGCGAGGTTGAGCCTCGCGACTTAATATCCCGGGTAGAAATGCTGCCTACGTTAGCAAATAGCCGCCGTCTACGACAATCTGCGAACCAGTCATATAGGAGGACAGGTCGGACACGAGGAAAAGCACTGCGCGGCCGATGTCGTCGGGTTCGCCCATGCGCGCCATCGGTATTTTCTTGAGGAACGGCGCAAACGTCGGGTCTTGCGCGATTTCCTCTGCCGTCTTGCCGCCGGTCGCGCCGTGCGTGTTGATCACACCGGGCGCGACTGCATTGACTGCAATATGATGTGGTGCCAGTTCAAGAGCAACGTTCTTGGTGAATCCCCATACGCCGTGTTTCGTCGCATCGTAGTGCGCGAGCCCGACGGATGACGGATGCAATGCATCGATAGAAGTGACGTTGACGATCTTGCCGCCCACGCCGCGTGCGATCATCCGTTCTGATACGTATTTCGAGCACAAGAAAACACCTTTCAGATTCACGGCGATAACTTTATCAAAATCGGCGCTCGTCATCTGTGCAAGCGTGACACTCGGATAAATGCCAGCGTTGTTGACGAGCACATCAATACTTCCCCACTTCACCACCACTTGTTCGATCATCTGTTGTACGTTCGCTTCGTCTGACACATCCACGACGAATGCCGCGGCAACATATCCCTTCTCTATGAGCCGCTCTGCAGCGGCCTGCGCTTCTTCTATATTTCTATCTGCGACCACGACTTGTGCGCCTGCTTCTGCCAAGCGCGAAGCGATTCCAAAACCGATCCCCATCGCACCTCCGGTCACGACAGCCGTTTTCCCGTGTAAATCAATAAGCGATGCAAGTGATGTATCCATGCCAATCATAGTACACCCGAATATCGAACAGTATCTTATGCAAGCTGTCGGTTTTCCCCGAGGTTCGACCTCGAGGTCGAACCTCGGGGAGCATACTTTTCTACTGCTATGATCATTCCAAAAAATGGCGCCTTGACGCTTTTTGACGTAATTCTCGCTGAATTCAAGAATCTAATGCAACACCCGTTAACTCAAAGAATACCTCATACGGTGTTCTGCCGCCATGTCGTTTGCGTGGTCGTGAGTTGATGAGGTATTCGGCGCGCTTGATTTCTTCGTCCGACACTTTCGCAAAATCCGTCTTCTTCGGAAAGAAACGACGGAAGAGTCCGTTGCCGTTCTCGTTTGATCCGCGCTCCTGCGAACAGTACGGATGTGCGAACCAGCAGGTCAGATCAAGTTCTCGCTGCAATGCTTCCCAACCCATGTTTTCGGTACCGCGATCCCGCGTGAGTGTCTTGCGTGTCTCTCTCGGCAATGGCGCGAGCCGCTTGATGACCGCACGGCTTGATTCCGCACTTGATCCATCGGTCACCTTCTCGAAGAAGAACACACCGGAAACGCGTTCGTTCATGCTCTTCACGCGGTCAGTGCTTTCTCTCGATACGATACTGTCATCCTCCCAGTGTCCGACTTCCTTTCGTTTCTCGACAGCCTTCGGTCGATCATCAATGGAGGGAAGCTGTGGGCGATACAGCTTTTGCGTCTGTCTGAAGCCTTTTTTCTGCCGCCGCTTGTGCCGCTGTGTGAGGTGCGGTCGGAGGTCTTCCTTGTCTTTCTTGATCGTACCCCCGGCGTTCACCTGCGCGTAGATATACTGGTAGACGGCTTCGTACGAAATACGCATGCGAGCATCTTTCGGGTACTCGATCGGGAGACGGATCGACACTTGCTCCGGCGACCAGCCGAGCTTCAACTTCTCCACCGTGTCTGTAAAGATTAGTGTGTCTGCGCGCTGTGGATAACTGAGAATTGGTTAACAGGAAATCGGGACCAATTCTTGTGCTCGAATTCTTTAATGATAATGAACACGTAATCAAGTAATCGCTCCGGTGATTCAAACGAC
>CAINVT010000062.1 GCA_903854215.1 uncultured bacterium
GAGATAGATTTTATTGGCGTCGGTGATCTCAAGTTCATCTCGAGCGGAAGGCTTGAGCGTCTTGATAATAGAGAATATGTTGTGGTCGTATATATAAAATCCCGTTTGCGCCAGATCCGATTTCGGTTCTTTCGGCTTCTCTTCTATCTTGATGATCCGCTTGCCCGTCGCATCGAATACCGGCACGCCAAAACGCGTCGGATCTTTCATCTCTTTGAAAAAGACCATCGTGCCCTGTTTGAACGAAGCGACCTCCTTCTTGAAATCCTGTTCAAAAATATTGTCTCCCAGAATGACAGCCACCGAGCCTTTATCGGAAAAATCCTCTGCATACCGGAGTGCATCGGCGATGCCGCCGCTGTGCTTGTCTTGCAGGGCATACGAGCACTTGACCCCGTACTCCTGACCTGAACCGATGAATTGCATGAAGTGCCCCGCATGCTCGCGTCCGCACACGATCATTATCTCATCGACGCCAGAGCGCTTGAGCGTCTCGAGCGGATAGAGGATCATCGGCTTGTTGTACACCGGCAAAAGGTGTTTGTTGGTTATCTTGGTGAGCGGGCTCAAGCGCGTGCCCATACCGCCCGCGAGTATCACTCCTTTTATTTTTTTATGTTGTGTTTTCGCCATAGGTCTATATGCGGATTGAAGACACCTGTCTTTTTACGAACGCTTTCGATCCATTTTCTATTGTCGGTGTACCAGATGATGGTCTCGCGGAACGCATCTTCGAAACGATACGTCGGCTTCCATCCGAGCTCCTTCTGTATTCGGGAAGAATCTATCGCATAACGACGATCGTGCCCCGGTCGGTCGCCGACGAATTCTATCGAGCTATCGTCTTTACCAAAATGTCCGAGTATCAACGCGGCGATCTCACGGTTGCTCATTTCATTGTCCGCGCCGATATTGTATACAGCTCCTGGCACCCCGCGCAGAAGGCAAAGCTCGAGTGCGCGGCAGTGATCGAACACATATATCCAATCGCGTACGTGCCGCCCGTCGCCGTAGAGCGGGAGCGTCTTGCCCTCGAGCATGCGCAGGACAAAGAACGGAATGAGTTTTTCCGGATATTGGCGCGGTCCGTAGTTATTGGAACAATGCGTCACCACAGCAGGGATTCCCCACGTACTGTGGTACGCCCGACAGAGCACATCGCCCCCCGCCTTCGTCGCCGCATAGGGCGCGTTCGGAGCGAATGCTGTTGTCTCGCGGAATTTCTCTTCTGATTCCAGCGGGAGCGAGCCGTACACTTCGTCCGTCGATACCTGGACGAATTTCTTTATGTGTTCGGTTGCCTTCACCGCCTCAAGAATATTGAATACACCGACGACATTGGTATGTATGAACTCGAGCGCTCCCACATGGATACTCCGGTCCACATGCGTTTCGGCGGCAAAGTTGATGACGTAATCCGGCTTAAATTTTTTGAAGATCGAATTGATCTTTGTGGGATCGGCGATGTCGCCGCGCACGAATGTATAGCGAGGGTCTTTTGCGATCCCGCGGAGATTGTCGAGATTACCCGAATATGCAAGTTTATCGAGATTGATGATCTTTACTTCAGGGTATTTTCCGAGTAGATAATGAATGAAATTCGACCCGATAAACCCGGCCCCGCCGCATACGAGCACGGTCATTCCATCAAGTGTTTCCGCCGCATTATTGATGCGGCCCACTTTCTTCTTGGCTGTCTGAGATGCTGTCTTTTTTGCCATCATATAAGTGGCGCTATTCTACAGGACTACCGAGAAATTGCATAGCTAAGCGGAGACATGGTCGTGCTTCTGAAAAATCAAAAATTTATAAATAAAAAAACTAGAAATGGCGATCAGCGCATCGATAAGTACCTGCGCATAGACATACCAAAGACCGGCGAATTGAACGAGGACGTAGAGTAAAGCGGCATTTACGGCGAGATTAACCAGCGTAACAAAAAGGTATGAAGAAGCCTGAATGTGGATGTCCTTTGTGCGGTTGTCGGCGAATGTCCAGAATTTTTGGAGCGAAAAACTGACCGCAAAGGCAAACACGAACGCGAATAAAAGCGAGTACATGTACCATAATCCAAAGAATTGAGTGAAGACATACAACATCAAGAGATTGGTCGCGACTGAAGCTCCCCCAGAAATGACGTACCTCAAAAGCTGCATCGAGATATGCCATCTCTGAGCAATAAACATGAGTAACCTCTCTCTGATGAGCATAGATTTATTCGAGTGTACCGAACAATATGCAACACACAAGTACTGGCGCGAATAGAAATGGTATTAAGGAGAAATTGCTCCCCGCTTGAAACATGCGGAATTTATTTCGAAGGAAGAACGCAGTACCTGCGACCTGACGATCGATGTGCATAGGGCATGTAATCCTGCGTACATGAAACCGAGCCCACCAACGATGGCGGGGTCTTTTTTTGCTGTAATTTCAAACCTTCATATGGTATGGTATGCCGCATAGACGACGGGGTATGGGCATCATACATATATTATGAAGTCAACTGAACGACCTGAAAAAAATGACGTTGGCAGCCGCAAAATGAAAGGTGTCATTCTTGCCGGAGGTGAGGGAACGCGTCTGCGGCCACTGACGATGGTCACCAACAAACATCTGCTCCCCGTCTACAACAAGCCGGTCATTTACTACGCGATAGAAAAACTGGTGGAGGCAGGGGTAGACCGCATCATGATAGTGACGTCGCCGAAGCAGATCGAGGATTTTGTGAATCTCCTCGGTTCTGGACAAAATTTCATTTCCAAGAATACGGGGAAGCAGATCCAGATCGTCTATGGCGTTCAGAACAGACCATCGGGAATTGCAGACGGGCTGTACATCGCCAAAGACTATGTCGGGGATGACGACTGCGTTCTCTATCTCGGCGACAATATTCTCGAAGACGACATCCGCGAACACATCGAGCATTTCAAAGGCGGCGCACTCGTATTTCTCAAAGAGGTCAAA
>CAINVT010000063.1 GCA_903854215.1 uncultured bacterium
AGCACAAGAGATGCAGTCCGCCAAGAAGAAATTATTCGCAACAATCCGGCAAAAATGCTAAATTCATTTCGGTTCCATTCTGGTAGTGGAAAATACTGCGCTGGGTTAGGTTCTAGTTTTTAGGTGCTAGGTTCTAGAATGAAGACATCATGATTTTCTCTAGCACCTAGTACCTAGCCACTAGCACCTAATTCACGTACTCCGGATGATTGGCGATGAGCCATTGGAAAAACGGTGCCATACCGACGGCGACTCCGGCTGTCTCACCCGACGGACCTTGTTCAAGGACGACGGCGTACGCATATTTCGGATTCGTTGCCGGCCAGAATCCGATGGACCACGAATTGACATATTGGTTGTGCGTCCCGATCTGCGCGGTGCCGGTCTTTGCCGCGATGTCGATACCGGGAATATTCAATTGCGGCACGGTCGCATCCTTGCGATTCGAGGTGACGGCCAGTCGCATACCTTCGCGCACCACTTCGAGATCTGCATCGGGTATTCCTACCGTGGTGAAACTCGGCGTCGTCGATGCAACGAGATGCGGGGTGAATAATTTCCCGCCATTCGCGATCGCGGCGGCGTACCGCACCGCCTGTATCGGCGTAATGAGAAATCCGTATTGACCGATCGCACTGTGATAGGTGTCGCCGAGATGCCACTGCGGATCATTCGGGAATGCGATCGCCTTCCACGCCGGACTCGGAATCACACCCGACTTTTCGCCTTCCAGGTCGATGCCGGTCGTCGTACCGATACCGAAGAGCCGCGCGTATTCATCGAGCTTCGCAATGCCCAAACCGGCTTGGCCGCCATAACCGCCGCCGATCGTATAAAAATATTCGTCCGAAGAGACGGCGATCGCCGTGCGCATATCGATCCACCCATGTACCGTCCAATCGTGAAAGATCGTCGGATGCTTCGGATCATAGGGGTTCGGCACTGTGATCTCTCCGATCGAGTCGATCTGCTTATCGGGTAAAATGAGATTCTCGTTCAACGCGGCGGCGGCGAAGATCGTCTTCATGATCGAGCCCGGCGCATAGAGGCCCGAGATCGCACGATCAAGCATCGGTGTCAGCGGATCACTATTGGCAGCGTTGATCGCGGCAGCATTTCCATCAGTGAAGCCCTGGTCGTCATATTCGGGAAATGTGGTCAAGGCGAGAATTTCGCCGGTGCGGACATCCATGATGACGCCTGCCCCTGCGCGAAACCCTTGACTCTGCGCATGTGCGACAAGCGCCTTATAAAGCGCATTCTGCACGTCAGCGTCGATCGATAAGGTGATGTCGGCACCATCGACCGGTGGCGCAATGATGTTCGTCTCTTCTACTTTGCCATGTGCATTTGTCTCCGCGAGCGTCGCACCGTTAGTGCCCGATAATGCATCATTATATTCAAGTTCAATACCATCGACACCGGTGTATGTTGATTGCCACCACACCCCGCTTGCATCGGCTTTCGGATACCGCACGAAACCGAGCAGGTCGGCAAATCCGGGCTCCGCGATATATTTGCGCAATGCGAACAACGACGGCGGTATCGAAGATGACGTCGTTGCAATCCCCGATTTTGCTATCATCGTACTCGATGTCGATGTGGTCATTTGCGGAACATTCCAGGCCAGTTCTTTTCCCTCGCGGTCATAGATAATGCCGCGTGTTGCGAAGACCAGCGTGCGGGTCAGCGAATTATTTGTCGAGATAGCTGCATATGAACCGCCACGTGAAATTTCGAGTATAAAAGCGCGGGCACCAAACCCAACGATAACTGCGAGAAAAACGATACCGACGCCGATAATCGCCCGCGCCGAAACCGGTCTGCCGATTCTGCCTTCGAACTGTGATGCATCACGGGCCGGCAAATTTGTCGAATCAATAAAAATCTCGTCCGGTTCTATTTCATGTATATCGCGCTGCCACCGATTCATCAGGGTACTATAGCAAATGCCTTGCGCGAATCACTATGGGCTCTTCCACAAATAATGTACCCATTATTTGTGACAGTCGCCCTTGTGCCACGTCCTTAATGCTCACTGCGGTGAGCATAGTATGTATGAACGAGGCCTATTTCAAAAGAAACTGCGCACGCAGCGGCTCCAGTCCCCACACAATGATGATGCTCAAGATCGTAAAAAGCGGAAGCGGATGAATAATGCCCGCCGACGGAAGCCAGGTGAGATCGATCAAGGCACCGATCAATATCGCCTCCCACGCCCGATAGCGCAGCGCGAGCACAATGATACATACGATGCCGACCCATACCGGAAATACAAAGACAGATATGACTCCGAGAACTGCGATCGCGCCGCGTATGTATCGGTGCATATCATTCTTATGTACGCGGCGAAACAACGAAAACGTATTGTAGTGAAGCACTGTTCACCGGGGAACCGATATATACCTGCATCGCCGCACTTGAGGGGTCAGTATCAACGTGACCGACGATTCCGATCGTGTGTCCTCCCAAGCTTGGTGCCGTCACTACATCTCCCGGGGCGATCGAGACTCCGTGCGGCACCTGTGTCGTCGCATTGCCGCCACCGGCACCATGCACTGAGACCGGTGCCCCGTCGAGCAGAGCATTGATCACAACCCCTGGCGCGAATACTTCGGTAACCGTCGCGGTGTGCGCGCTCACATATGAGATCGTACCGATAGCAGTACCGTTCCCTGATAACACGAGCGAATCAAGTGATACGCCCTCATCGATACCGGCGCCCACGAGAAACGTACCGTATGGCGACGCGATAAAAGACGAGGCGACCGGCACCGTAATCCCCTGTTCAGTCGTTGCGAGGTGCGCCATTTCTGAAAGTGTCGTGACTTGCTGCTGTAGTGAAGCCGAGAGCACGATCTGTTCTTCAAGCGTCGCGACCCGTGCCTGGAGCGCTACGTTTTGCGACGCTAGTGCTGCGTGCGAAGTGAAATAGCCGTTTGATGCGATCGTCATGCCGATCGCACGCGCCGCGAGCGAAATACGAGCATTAGCATCGCGTACGATCGCACGGATCGAGCCGCCGGTCACCATATCAACAAGAAAAAGTACGATGACGAATATCGTAACCAACAGGAGGCGCCGTCGTCCCGTACCGGCATTTCGTTCTCGATATGAGAATCCTGTATTCATATCAAATACGTATCAGGGAGTTCGTTCGACATGTCACTCGGTCGGTACAAGTTCGTCGTCACTCTTCAAGAGCGTCTCGCGATACATATCAAAGTCCCCCAGGACTGCCGCCGTTCCTCGTACGACGGCGGTCAACGGATCGGTCGCGACGACGACAGGGACGCCGAGCGCTGCCGTCAAGAATTCCGGCAATCCGCGTATCAACGCCCCACCACCGGCGAGATAGATCCCCCGCTGCATGACGTCGGCTATGATCTCCGGCTGCGTCGTCTCGAGCACTTCCTTGATCATCTCAACGAGATCCTCAATCGAATGTCCCAACGCGTTCCTGATATCTTGATCCGTAACGATGATCTCGCGCGGCAAACCGGTCACGAGATCACGGCCGCGTACGACCGCCTCGAGCGGTTCACGACCGGGTGCGACCGACGAGATCGCGATCTTGATCTCCTCCGCACTCTTTTCCCCGATCAACATCTTGAATTCATTACGCACATGCGAAACGATATCGGCATTGAATTTATCGCCTGCGATGCGCACATTGCGCGCATTGACGAGGCCGCCCAAGGCAACGATCCCGATGTCAGTCGTACCGCCGCCGATGTCGATAACCATGCTGCCCGATGCGTCGTGGATCGGAAGCTCGATACCGATCGCCGCGGCCATCGGCTCTTCCATCACATGCACTTCGCGCGCACCAGCCGAGCGTGCCGCATCACGTACGGCACGCGTCTCGACCGACGTTATTCCCGACGGCACGCCGATGACGACGCGCGGCCCGAGAAATTTGGTATGACCCGCTTGCGCTTTGCCGATGAGATAGTTCAGCATCTCTGCCGTCACTTCGAAGTCCGAAATGACTCCATCGACGACGGGCTGTACCGCGACGATATGCGCAGGTGTCCGCCCCATCATCTCTTTGGCGGCGGTTCCGACCGCGACGAATGCGCCGGTCTTTTGATTCATCGCGACGATTGACGGTTCATTGATGACGATGCCGCGTCCTTTCACATAGACGAGCGTGTTGGCGGTTCCCAAGTCGATGCCGATATCGTTGGAGAACAGTCCGAGAATCCGATCCCGATAATCGCGTATCCGTTCACCAATTCCCTTTCGCATCATACGTAATCATTGCGACGCAGATATTCGACAATACTGCTTTCGGGAACGAGCGATATAACACCATCCGCACGACTCACCGCTTCCAGCGCGCCTTGTGCCATCGTCTTTTCTGAGACGACAAAACGCGTCGGGATGCCGATCAAATCACTGTCGGCGAATTTCTCTCCCGCACGTACGTCGCGATCGTCGTATAACGCCTCGATACCGTTATCGAGCAGCAAATCATAAATCCGATCCGCTTCTTTCGTCACCTCGGCATTCCCTCCTGAAATAGAGACGAGATGCACCGGATACGGCGCGACTTCACTTGACCAGACAATACCCTTGTCATCAGCGAATTTTTCCACGAGAAGTCCCATGAGTCTCGTTATGCCGATACCATATGAACCCATCCAAACGGGGATCTCCGCTCCTTTCTCATCTTTGTATGTCAATCCGAGATCTTCGGATTTTTGTGTGCCGAAATTAAATATATTGCCCACCTCTGCTGTACTCACTTGTTCAAGTTCTTCGCGCGTTATACCGAGCGTCTCGAGCGTATCTTCATTGAGTACCTCTTCATTGATCGCAATATTCTTTTCACGATTTATATAAATCTTGTCCTCACCTGTCTCGGCAATCGTTTGGAACTCGTGACTGAACTTCGTGAATGCGCCACCAGATGCGAATGTTACGAACGTATCCTTGCCGAGACCAAGACGTGCATAGACGCGCTTGTATGCCTCGATCGTCTCGTTATAAAAACGCGTATGATCTTTTTCATCAAGACAGAACGAATACATGTCTTTCATGATGAATTCCTTGCCGCGCATGATGCCGGACTTGGCACGCAACTCATTGCGCAATTTTGTTTGAAATTGATAGACGAAGATCGGCAGATCACGAAAACTCGAAATGTAGTTTTTCATCATTTCTGCGATCGGCTCTTCGTGCGACCAACCAAAACCAACCTCACCACCCGATTTGAGATTCGATTTGAACCAGACATCGACGACTTCATCGCTCCAGCGTTTTGTCTTTTCCCACAACTCCTTGCGCTGAAGCGCGGTCATGATGATTTCCTGCCCCCCGATCTTGTTCATCTCCTCTCGAACGATCGTTTTGATATTTTCAACGACGCGTAGTCCAAGCGGTAAGTACGCATACACGCCCGCCATTTCCTTGTGGATATATCCTGCACGGATAAGGAGCTGCGCATTCTTCGCGACCTCATCTTTCGGGGCGGATTTGCGCGTTTTGGTGAAAAGGTGTGATTGCCTCATAGTACCTTGCATTGTAGCGCACATACTGAGGCACTCTACTTGACAGGATACTTATAGTGACCTATATTTTTACTAGCTTTCGAATCTGTGCTTTCTATCCTCAACCAAGGAGAACTTTCCTGGATAGGAGGCCAGTGTGCGACTCAACGCCCCCGACGAGTCGCACTTCAGGCCGCGCCCAACCCCTTTGCGCGGCCTTTTTTATGCAAACATTTATGCGAATAAATGAATGATGTCGTGATACGTAACGGTGACCATGAGAAGAATGATGAGCGCGATACCGACGGTATTCAATAGTTGCACCGCAAGCCGCGGAACACTGCGCCGCGTCACTGCCTCCAGCGCGACCACAACGAGTCGCCCGCCATCCAATACCGGGATCGGTATCAGATTGACGATCGCGAGGTTGACCGCAATGAAACCGGCAAGCGCGAGCACCTGTCCGAATCCATTCTGCACCGCACTACCGACAACACCGACGAGTCCGACCGGTCCGACGACATCCTGTAGATTAGCTGCCCCTCTAAATGCGCCGATGACCAGGTGCCACAAGCTCTGTGCGATGGTCACAAATGCGTTGTATGTATTGGTCAATCCTTGAGTCAATGCCGCCGACCATGGAAGTGCAACGGTACTTATCTCAACAAGTCCCACGCCGAGCGCGGGGGTCGCCGCTGCACCAGGAATCACCGCATTGGCAGGTACGACCGAAGCGGTCTCTGGCTTTTTCTCATGCACATAGTTGATCGTCACGTGCTCGCCCCCGCGCGTTTTGATGAAATTTGAAACAGCTGACGGTGCCAAAACAGAAAGCGTTATACCATTCTCATCGGTGATATTCGTTATCGTGTCACCTGCCACTATCCCCGCAGCGGCGGCGGGTGACCCGACAACGACATCGGAAATCATGAGTGTCGCGGATGGGTCTCTCGAGAGCGTGTCCGAAACAACCCGCGGTACGCCGGCATGCAGTGCCGTCGCAAAAAGAAGCCACGCCACGATAATGTTCATCACCACACCCGCAACGAGTATGATCGCCTGCTTCCACCGCTTCGCATCGACAAAACTACCGACCCCATGTGCCTCGGCATCTTCGCCAAAAAGACGGACAAACCCGCCGAATGGAATCCAATTGAGCGTATATTCGGTACCGCCCCATCTGCCGAAGGTAAAGGCACGCGGCGGATAGCCGACACCGAATTCTTCGACGCGCACACCGAAGATCTTCGCCATTATAAAATGTCCGAACTCGTGCGTAACGATCAAAAAAACGAGTATGACGATGACGAGCAGTGCAGTAAGCATAAGGAATGAGCGATTAGCGTGTAGCGTTTAGATGAGGATCTGGGTTGTATGAATTTTCTAAACGCTAACCGCTATACGCTTTCTAAAGGCTCATCTCTTTTTCCTTACTGTCGAACGCTTTTTCGAGTTCGGCATTGGCGAGGTCGACACGCTTTTGCAGATCTTCCAGAATGCGGAATTTTTCATCTTCGCCCATACCACCCTCTTTTTCAGTTTCCTGAACATCTTTCTTGCCTTCATCGCGCGCGACACGTACTGCCGCACGGGATTCTTCAAGCTTATGCTTGGCGACTTTGACCAACTCTTGCCGACGATCGGAGGTAAGTTCCGGGAAAGTCACGCGCACACCGCTGCTATCGGCTGACGTGCCCAACCCAAGATTGGCGGCCGAGATCGCGCGTTCGATGTCTTTCAGTGTCCCTGGATCAAATGCCACGACACGGATCGTCCGCGCATCTTCGACTGATATATTTGCCACCTGTTTCAACGGCACGATCGAACCGTATGCGGTGACTGAAATGCCGTCGAGGATCGCCGGTGCCGCCCGTCCGGTACGCAAGCCGCTATACTCGCGCGCAAGCCATTCGCGTGCTGCTTCTAATTGCTGGTCAAGTGTGGTGAAGTCGTATGCCATATATATTATTTTTTACTTATGTTATTTATCTGCGAATCTGAAGTACCGAAAACACTATATTCAAGCGCTGCAATACGTGTATCATGACGGTCAAGAATCTTCTTGGTCTCGTCGAAACCGCTCCGCATCTCCACTTCGAGATTGATAAAGTGCTTATCGATACTTTCGAAACGCTCATTCATCTCTTCCCGCAAGTCCTGAATCTCGCCCACAATAAGTGTACCGAGCTTTTCAAAGCTATCGACTGCCCCGCCTTGCTTTTTCCTCATGTGCTTGATTATACCACCGGTGCGAGAAGTGCAACCGATTCCAAAAGTGTCTTCACAAGTGCGCCGCGGTCGGTCATATAGGCACGTGCGCGAAAAATCGCATTGAGTGCCTCGTGTTTCTTTGATTCATCCTTCTCGTGTGCCACGTGCCGTTCGAGATCTGCCAGAAATGTCAGTATCCCGCCGGTATCGTATTTGTCGTCTGCGTCCTTTTCGAGAATGATCTTCAACAGGTCGAGCCGTTTCGATACCGGGCTGCCAAGAAAAACAGCCGCATCGAGCACTGACTCTTTGCGTGGCGTGCCGGCATGTTCGATCTCAACGATCTGCGCACGCGAACGGACCGTCGCCAGCAGTGCATCAGGGGCAGGAACGATAAATATGAACAGCGCATTTCCCGGTGGATCTTCGAGCGTCTTGAGGAGCGCATTCTGGGCTTCACTTGTCATACCGCCGGTACTCACCACAAATACGCGCCGATCCCCCAGCGCACGAGTCGCGACGCGTGCACGAAGTTCCTGCGCATCATCAATGCCGAACTGCCGATAGTGTCGCACATAGAGATCCGGATTTGATTCTGTCTCGATCCCCGCTCGTGCAAGATATGCTAAGACTGCGGTCACATCATCGCTACCGCCCGCGATAAGCTGCACATTGCCTGCAAACGTGACAGCTGATTTTTGAATACCTCCAAGGACTGACCGCAACGATTCACCCACCGTTTCGACATTTTCGACAGTATCGCTCATACGCTATCAGTATATCAGTTTGCCGATGGTATACTCGGAGCATGCCTACTGGGTCCCCGCTGGAACGATTCGCACTTGGCGCGACACGCTGGATCGGATCAACGATTTCTCTCATCATCCACACATTCCTCTTTATCGGGAGTTTTCTTTCGGTCATGCTTGGATTCATCCATTTCGAGGAAATGCTCCTCGTCTTGACCACGATCGTCTCGCTCGAGGCGATCTATCTGTCGATCTTCATCCAGATGTCGATCAACCACAACATCAAATCCATCGCCGAAGTGAGCGAAGATATCGACGAGATCCAAGAGGACATCGGCGAGATTCAAGAAGATGTCGAAGAGATCAGCGAAGACGTCGATGAACTGCAAGAAGATGTCGAGGAGATCAGCGAAGACACGAGCGAAGATGAACTACGCGACAAGGAGCATCAGCGCACGCTTGCCGACATCCAACGCGACCTCCGCACCCTAATGAACGACATCGACCGACTCAAGAAAGAAGAGGACGACTCCGTCACTAATGCTTCAAAATAGTCCGCCGTCGATGTGCTACGGATCATTCAGGACATAGACGCCTATTACCTCTCGAACCGTTTGAGTAACACCTGATAGTTGTCCCCCGTTTTTTTCGCATACGGGCCGGCGAGCTGAGGAGAACGGTTTCGTATATAGTCGATAAGGTCGTAGTCCAAGTCCTTGCCATGCTTCTTCGCCACAAGGTACTCTCCCGCATAAGCCTCGAATGCATGATACGACGGCGCCGGAAGGTTGTGAGCCGCCGCAGTGAACGCCACGAGGTCTTCGGCATCGATCCACTTCATGTCTGCGCACAGCGCTTCTACCTGTTTGACCGAAAGCTTGGATATCGCGTGCGCGATATTGTGAATAGCGAAGAGATGCGCCGCTTTTTGATGATCAGCACCGCGTAACTGTGCGACGCTTCCGGGTATGTGGAATTGCTTCGGAAGAATATGCTTCTGCACGAGCGATGCGCCCCGCTCATGACCCGCGACCCCGTACAAGGCGAATTCGGTAAATTGGAACTGTCCGAGAGATATCTTATCGTCTCCTTCGGCCGGGATACGCTCAAGAAAATCGAGCCCGGCTGTCCGCAACAGGAAATCGTACAGCTCGATCCCGACGGGAGCATCCGCACCCTGTGTCGGCATGAGTTCAGTCACCGAATACGCCAATAGCCCTGTCGCACTGATCATGGCTTCGAGCTTCTTGAGCAGCGCGACGTGCTCCTCGCCGAAATGCTTGAAAGCTCTGATCTCAGCCATCTTGCCAAGGTCCATATGCGCCCGGACTTCGCTCAAGGATGTCTCGATGCTCGCGCGGTACGTCTCCAAGCTCGAGAGCTTCGCTTTTTCAGGATCGTATTCTTCAAACAGCTTCTTGAACGTACGCAGCATGGGCTGTGGATACATTCCATCGCCGGAATCCTCTTTCGCGCGCTCGAGCTTCACGCGGACCAGATGCGCGAGACGTTCTCGATAATCAGTAGAAACTTCGGGTGGAACAACTCCATCAATTCCCGTGTAGCCGGTAAACAGGCCATGCAGTTTCCTGCCCTGCAATGTAGCGGGCACCTTGTATACCTTCGGATGCGGCGCCGTGTTAAGAAAATCGAGGTTTTGGGGAAGCAGTTCTTCATGGTGCGATACATTTTCATCAGCAGGCGACGGTTTATCTTGCTCGTCATGTTTCAGACGCGTACATCCCGCCTCAATTGATGCCGCCGCGATAGTGCCCATAACAGCCGCTCCGCCTTGTAAGAAGTTTCTTCGCGAAAGACTCGATGGTTTTTCCATGATGTAATTATCCCATGGA
>CAINVT010000064.1 GCA_903854215.1 uncultured bacterium
AATCTTTCCGCCGATCAGGCGAAACAGGAACTCATCCATTCGGTTGAGAAACAGTATGAGACTGATCTTGAAAGTCGCATGCGCAAGCTTGAAGTATCAGGTGACGCTCGCATCGAACAGCGTGCCAAAGAGATACTCACGACCACCGTTCATCGTCTCGGCACTTCCGTCATCTCCGATGTACTTGCAACGACCGTCGCTCTTCCCAACGACGAGATCAAGGGCAAGATTATCGGGAAGGAGGGCCGTAATATTCGCTCGTTCGAGCGTGCAACAGGTGTCGATGTCATCGTCGACGACACGCCGGGTACGATCACGCTTTCTTCGTATGATCCCGTCCGTCGTCAGATCGCGCGTATCGCACTCGAAAATTTGATTCTCGACGGTCGTATTCAGCCTGCAAAAATCGAGGAAGCCGTGCAAAAAGCGGAACAAGAAATCAATACCATCATCAAGAAGAAGGGTGCGGAGGCAGCCTATGAAGCACGCGTCCCCGATCTCGATCCGAAGCTCGTGATGATCCTCGGCCGTTTGTACTTCCGCACCAGTTACGGTCAGAACGTGCTCGATCACTCTGTTGAGGTCGCACATCTCGCTGGTATGCTCGCCGAAGAGCTTGGTGCAGATTCTGCAGTTGCTCGCGCAGGGGCACTCTTCCATGATATCGGCAAGGCTGTCGATCATGAGGTTCCCGGCACCCACGTTGAGATCGGCCGTCGTATCCTCCAGAAGTTCGGTATATCAGAACTCGTTGTGAAAGCGATGCAAGCGCACCATGAGGAATATCCGTATGAAACACCTGAGTCGATGATCGTGCAGGTCGCCGATGCGATCTCCGGCAGCCGTCCCGGCGCGCGCCGCGATTCTGTTGAGACATACATCAAACGCTTGGAAGAACTTGAATCAATCGCCAATCACGTCCCTGGTGTCGAAAAGAGTTATGCGATCGCTGCAGGTCGTGAAGTACGCGTTATAGTCAAGCCTGAAGCCATTTCTGACCTCGACGCGCGCAAGGTCGCGCGTGAGATCGCAGACAAAATTCAGACTGATATGCAATATCCGGGCGAGATCAAGATCTCAGTCATTCGTGAGACACGCGTGATCGAATACGCTCGATAGGACGAACTCAGAATTTTTGCCGGGTAAAGTGTTTTTTGGGGCGGAAACCGTTTGAGCAAGGGCTTTTTTTCGCAACAAAAACACTTCACCCGGCATCAAATTTCAATATCATGAGATTCACTCAGAGTTTCTATAATTTTCTTCTGTCAAGCGCACCTGTGGATAGCGCAGTCTGTATCCATTGACATCACCAGAATAAGCCCCAAAATGGTGGGCAGGTTTGGCTGAGGGCTTGGCCGGACTGTATTGCCCGACCGCCGTTGGCAGTTGGAGTAGAAGATTAGTTTTATTAATTATTAAAAAAGAAAATGATATGGCAAATAAAATGGATGTAGCAGAGGCAGTCGCAGCGGCAATCAGTTCTACAAAGGCTGATGGTGAGCGCGCAGTCGAAGCAATGATCGCGTGTATAACCGATTCACTCAAGAAGGGTGAGGAGGTATCGGTCGCCGGTTTTGGTATCTTCGAAGCGAAGACCCGCGCAGGCCGCATCGGTCGCAATCCGCGCACCGGAGCAGCGATCCAGATCAAGGCAATGAAGGTGCCGAAATTCCGCGCCTCAAAGACCCTGAAGGATGCGGTCAAATAATGCTTCGCATTATTTGAACCTGAGCATCGTCGAAGGTTGAAATAACTCGCTTTACACTCGAGTGCACAAAATCCCGCCATAGCGCGGGATTTTGTTTTGTCGAGACAGCGAAATACGGGGCGGTTACGTAACTCTAACCGGATACTTGAAATCATCCCTGCCTATCTGCACTCGTTTTACAAACGACGCACTATCAGCCCTTGAATATTGCCAATTACTATTCGGATCGGGAATGAACCCCTCGGCAGAAACTACATATACATACCCCAGTTCACCAATAGTATTTACCTGCGGACCGTCAATCTGAAGAGCTAGATTGGCATTATCTTCGTCAACATGAAGCGGATATCCAAGATTTTTTGCATTGTTGAGATAGATTGCCTTCATGATTGCTATAGCAGGATTGCTTGAGGCGAAAACTTTTCCCCCGCTCGTTTGCAACGTATCCGTAAACGGAATTTCCATTCGCGAACCATGAAACAAATAACCATAATTCTTTCCAATGAAGCCGAGAAATTTTTCAACCGTTATCCCCCGGTCCTTCATTTCTGCAACATCCTCGCGAGTAATTTCTTGTTTGTCGATAAACTTTGCATCAAAATGCTCCAGTAAAGACGCGGCAGCTTCCGACCTTTCCATTTCTTTGCTTATTTTTTCCATACTCATACTTACGATATAGCGATGGAGCAAAAAACGATTTATTGACTGGTGCGGGATGGGAGAATCGAACTCCCGACTACAGTTTGGAAAACTGTCGTTTTACCACTAAACCAATCCCGCCTTCGGTTCGCCGAAGCGAACCTTCGGCGTGGCAAAGCCCGCTGTGGTTCGCGAAGGCGACCTTCGCAGAGAATCCTACCAGAGTTTTTCGATAACAGGAAACTTGAGTGAACTCCGTTTTCAACGTATATTCGAGAGTATGTCTCCAAGACTGTACTCTCTCTTAGTGAATGTTGGGGCAATAAGTATCATCGCTGGTGTTTTTCTTTTTATTGTTCTCCCCCATCTGGAACAATCAACACCTGCTCCCGATACGACAACGGCACAGACAGCAGCAGTAGCCGTTCCGATTGCCACAACATCGGCCATTTCAATCGCGTCATTCGTTTCTGCGACATCGTCGACAACAACGGTCGCCACGACAACACCAACAGCGAAGCGTTTACCGATTGCGACACCGCTTGTTTCGACGAAAAAATCACAATCAGTTGCTGCTAAACAAACAACCACAAGCTCTTCCTCAACAGCCCAAGCAGAACGTATTCAAAGTCCTTATAACGTACCCGCAGAATCGTTCGATGTGGTCAATACGGTGGCACGCGGTGCACTCGTCAACATTCTCTGTATGCCGCGCGGCGGCGGATCGCTCGCACCGATCTCCGGTAGTGGCGTGATCATTGATCCACGCGGTGTCATTCTCACCAATGCACATGTGGCTCAATTTGTGCTTCTTTCAGAAAACCAGAGCGTAAATCTTGAATGTCAGATCCGCACCGGAGCACCGGCACAAGCCGTGTGGAACGCTGATGTGCTGTATATACCTCCAGTTTGGGTCAAAGCGCATGTCTCCGAAATGAACTCGGCGCATCCGACGGGAACCGGAGAACATGATTATGCGCTTCTCCGCATTACTGGCGCCGTTGCGGGGCAAAGTACCCCATCAACCTTCCCATCACTCCCCTTCGATACACGCAATGCGATCGGTTTTCTTGGTGATCAAGTACTTGGCGCTAGTTATCCGGCGGAATTCCTCGGCGGAATGGCTGCGGAGAGTGATCTCTACCCTGTTTCATCTATCAGCCCAATTGACCAACTTCTGACGTTCGGCACAAATACCTGTGATGTGATATCGATCGGTGGGGTTGTCGAAGCACAAAGCGGATCATCAGGCGGTGCTGTAGTTAACGCATGGGGATATCTCATCGGTCTTATTGCAACGACAAGCGACGCCCCAACAACCGCCGGTCGCGATCTGCGCGCTGTAACACTGAGCTATATCAACAAAGATATACTGGCACAAACAGGACTCGATCTTTCCTCCTATTTATCAGGTGATCTTGCGGCACGAGAGTCTGATTTCAATACAAATACTGCACCTATGCTCATACAGCAATACATCCAAGTGCTTTCTCACCGCTAGTCGGGCTGACTGGGTGAGGATGCGAATAGATGTACCCCGCACATCCGGTCCGTTTTTTTGTCGGGCTGCTGGGAATCGAACCCAGTCTACATGCTCCCAAAGCATGCGTACTACCGGTATACGACAGCCCGATTACTAACTCGCATATACTACCATGGATCGATTGATTTTACCTTGTCCTTTATCATGTCCGATAAAATATCTTTATAATACTTGCTCATAGAGCCGACACCGCGCTCGTCGATTTTTTACATCAAGAAAAACACCAACCACATCTATTTGGAAATCGCGACTGTCTCCCCTCCCGTTCATATACATCTCAGCTGTTCTCGCTATCTTTCGCAACTTTGCAGGATGAACTTGCTCTTCCGGTCGATATCCCGACATTTCACGTGAAATGTCAGGCATGTTTTCACGCGAAAGCGTCTTAACTTCTACAAATCTGACGATTCCTTTTCTCTCGGCAATAAGATCGATCTCGCCCCATGGTTTCCGATAGTTTCGATCCACGATGGTAAAACCTTTCCGCTCCAGAAATTTTGCTGCAACAGATTCCCCTATTCTGCCTGCCTCCTTTCGTTTTTCATCATTTATCACCATAGGTCCCGTTACATACAGTCTAACAGAAGCATGGACAACCATTTTCTCAGGATAATTGTTTTAATGGCTCATTTGCTATGTTTTTTGGCTTATTTTCAGGATAATACGTACCGTCTGATAACTAAAAGACATGTATGTACCAGTCCTTTATCCACATATCCCCTTAGTTATCCACACTTTTGAGCATTTCTGCACAATTTCAATTTTATCGATCTTTACTTTTTATTTTTACGTCTCAATCAAATCGGACAAAACGTCTTATATATATTTATATAACGTGACCTTTGACGCTCTTTTTCTAAGTAAATCATGCCCTACTTAGCCCATAAGGCTTCGAAGGGCTACTTCGCTCTTTTGATAACTATATTTCCATGACCATACAGAGACATGGGTGCTGTGCACTTCGAAGCTCCGTATTAGGGAGCGAAGTAGTGCGGGCAGGGAGAATCGAACTCCCGTCTGCGCCTTGGCAAGGCGCCGTTCTACCACTAAACCATGCCCGCCTTCGCTTGCTGAAGCAAGCTACGGCGGGGCGAGGCCCGCTAGAGCTTGCGAAAGCAAGATTCGTCCGCCAAAGCGGACTTCGGCGGGCGAGGCCCGCTAAGTCTGCAACGGCGGATAACACGGATGATTATACAGGAAAGAAGAATGCGGGCAATTCACATTCTCTTGCTCTACTCCACTGAAGCTTACGAAGGGCTACTTCGCATTGCCAAAAGGGAGCATATTGAGACGGAATATAGTGCCTGCACTTCGAAGCGACGTATTCGTCGCGAAGTAGTGCTCCCGCAAGGATTCGAACCTTGAATAGCAGTTCCGAAGACTGCTGTGATATCCGTTTCACCACGAGAGCAATTCGATTTCATCGCCATCGACAGATCAACAAACGAATCAATTGATTCGCGATTGTCATTCTTATGGGCGGCGATTGCATGTAATCACCCAATAGGTGATTCTACTGAATCATACCCTTGATTCGCTCATACACAATGAATGAACTACAATACAGGGATGGAAACTGCCCAACTTACCGTTCCGCCAGCGATCAAACAGATTGGTGAAACGATTAAAAATGCAGGTTTTGAGTCATATCTTGTCGGCGGTTGCGTCCGCGATCTGATGATTTCACGTGAACCAAAAGACTGGGACATAACAACCAACGCGACACCGGAAGAGATCCAGGGTCTCTTTGTCGAGACCTTTTACGAAAATACATACGGCACTGTCGGCGTGGTAACCGAATCAGAAGATCCCCGGCTCAAGGTGGTCGAGGTGACTCCGTATCGCATCGAATCGGCATATACGAATGCTCGTCATCCCGATGAGGTACGTTTCAGCAAGAATCTTACGGATGATCTCAAGCGACGTGATTTCACGATCAATGCAATCGCATACGATCCATCTTCGGGCGAATTGATCGATCTGCACCATGGCAGAGAGGATCTCGCGCGACGTGTTATAACCGCCGTCGGTGACCCTCATGAGCGTTTTGCAGAGGATGCGCTGCGCATGTTGCGCGCGATCAGACTTGCCGCCGAGCTCGATTTTGCAATCGAGACACAGACTGCGGCGGGTATCGTAGGTAACGCATCACAATTGGCGAAGATATCCAAGGAACGCATCCGTGACGAACTTACCCGCATCCTCATGAGTCCGCGCCCGATGCAGGCTATTTATATCGCTCAAAAGCTCGGTATTTTGAAATATGTGTTGCCGCGCCTTGAAGACGGTATCGGGATTGACCAAAATCAGGCCCATTCGTATGACGTATTCGAACATCTTATGCGAGCCATGCAATGTGCCGCAGACAAGAATTGGCCGTTTGAGGTGCGCTTGGCGGCACTCTTACATGACGTGGGAAAGCCTGCAACGCGTGTATGGTCAGAAGAGCGGAAGGATTGGTCGTTCCATGGACATGAAGTAGTCGGTGCCCGTATGGCAAAAGACATTCTACGCGATCTCAAGTTCCCCAAGGAAACGATTGATGCCGTGGTTTCACTCATCCGGTGGCATATGTTCTTTTCCGATCCGGATACCGTTACCTTGAGCGCAGTGCGACGTATCATCAACAATGTGGGTAAAGAGCACATTAAAGAGCTCCTCGATCTTCGTATCTGTGATCGTGTCGGCACCGGACGCCCCAAAGAACAGCCGTTCCGTCTGCGAAAATACATGTCGATGGTCGACGAGGCACTGCGCGACCCCATTTCAGTCGGCATGCTCAAGATCGACGGTACCCGGCTTATGACGCTGGGTGAGAAACCAGGACCACGTATCGGTTGGATACTGCATGCACTGCTCGAAGAAGTGCTCGACGATCCGCAGAAGAATACACCGGAATACCTCGAAAATAAGGCTTCAAGTATGATGAAAATGACCACTGACGAACTGCGAGAGATCGGAGAAGCGGGAAAGGAGCGCAAAAGCGAGGAAGACGAGGCTGCGGTCAAAAAGCTCCGGGAGAAACATCACGTCAACTGACGCAGTTATTCAAAGGTAGGGATTATAGGGAATCCTGCTTCGCCACGGCTACGAAGGCCGAGCAGGGTTTCGTAGGACTTTTTGCTTGGCAAAAAGAAAAGACCGTCAAACCTGGCAATCGATTATTTCTTTTTTCGATTGCCGTCGTTTGACGGCCTTAAGTTTGTCTTCTCGTTCTTTTTTAAAAGAGCGCGAGATTCATTTACGAAATACTTTTGAATCCAATACGGTTACAGAGGTAGCCGTTAATTTTTTGTATTTGAAGTATTGTACGTTATATATCTCGTTGTTGAAAAAACAACGTGAAGACGGAAAGAACCTCTGAGAGCAATAGTATGCTCTTATCGGACAATGTAAAGGACAAAACTGTGGATAACTTTTGTCCGTTATAAATCGTTGGCGTTTGTAACGGAACGGCCTTTACATCTTGGCTATAAGTCAATATCAATTGAGATGGGACAATGGTCAGATCCGAATATTTCGGGATGAATCTTCGCAGATGTTACACGGGAAACAATCTGTTTGCTCACAAAGATGTAGTCGAGGCGCCAACCAATGTTTCGATCGCGCGCTCCGCGCCAGGGACTCCACCAAGTATAAAATCCTTTGCCCGGATTGAGTTTCCTGAATGTATCAAAAAAGCCGGCCTTAATAATCTTATCCACATCTTCGCGCTCTTCTTTGGTGAAACCATGTTCTCCCTCATTTTCCTTAGGATTAGCGAGGTCGTCTTCGGTATGTGCAACATTGAGATCACCGCAAAAAATGACCGGCTTACGCGTTTCGAGCTCTTTACAATAGGTAAGAAATGCCGGATCCCAGTGTTTATACCGCATCGAAAGACGGGATAGGTCGCCTTTAGAATTCGGCGTATATACGTTCACTATGTAAAAGTGTTCAAATTCCAAAGCAATCAAGCGCCCTTCTGCATTGAGGTCACCATACCCGTCCTGCAATTCATATTGTTTCACCAGCTTTTCGGGGAAGTTCAGATCGATTGAAAGCGGCTTCTTCTTGGCAAAAATGGCTGTACCGCTATATCCTTTCTTCTCAGCAGAGTTCCAGTATTCCGTATAATCCGGTAAGTCTACTTCACTTTGCTGCTCATGGGCCTTTGTTTCCTGTAAACAGAGAATATCAGGCTTGAGAGCCGCAATCATAGGCTCAAACAGGCCTTTGTTGTGAACTGATCGAATGCCGTTGACGTTCCACGAGACAATTCGCATGAGATAAAGATACCATATCGATTTTCGGTAATTGCTACGCAGCGGCACCTTCCTTGGGGTCTTTGCAGCGCGACCGGCGCGAAACGGAGGGATTTTTTAGCAAAAAAATCCCGACCCCAAGGAAGGTGCCGCTGCGTAATAATTACCAATTCCTTTCACGTGAAACTTAGACCTCGTTCACAAATAGGATTCTCACTGCTGGAAGCATTAAGGACGTGGTACAAGGGCGACTGTCACAAATAATGGGTACATTATTTGTGGAAGAGCCCTTAGTGTCGACGTTTCCCGTGAAATGCTTTGTGTACTTCGAGGAGGTGTTTGTCAGTCACATGAGTATAGACTTGCGTTGTTGCTATATTCGCGTGTCCAAGCAGTGCTTGAACACTGCGGAGGTCTGCACCATTCTCCAAAAGATCAGTCGCGAAAGAGTGGCGAATGATGTGTGGTGTGACTTTGCGCGTAATGCCGGCCCTGATCGCGTATTGTTTCACCATACGCTCAACGGAGCGGGGAGTGAGCCGCGGAAGGTCCTTTGATCCTTTCTTATTGCCTTTACCATAGCCAACAAAGAGGGCTTCGCTCATATCGCCGCGTTTTTTGATATAGGCACTGACCGCCTTTTTGGCATCTTCTGAAAGAAATACAACGCGAACTTTCTCGCCTTTGCCACGGATCGAGAATTGATCGCGAGAGAGGTCGATGTCCTGATTGAGGCTGCAGAGCTCAGAAACACGCAGACCGGTAGAAAAGAATAGCTCGAGGATTGCAATATCGCGTAGAGCTGGAAGTTCGGCCATTCCCCCCTTCGCCAAGGCTACGGAAGGGGCACGCATAAGCCGGTCCAGTTCATTGGCCGAAATAAGGTCAAGATCGCGGCCGGCGGTCTTTGCAAGTTCAATTCGTTCCGGATTGAGCGATTCCACGTCGCGTTTGCGCATGAATTTGAGAAACGCGCGAAGTGCGATGAGGTGGTAGTTCTGAGTATTCTTCTTCATCGTTCCAGAAACACCACCGGCACGATTCAGCGTGATACGAAACTCACGAACCATTGTTTCGGTCACATCGATTGGTTTCACAACTTTGGCAAAATTGAGAAACCGCATAAGATAGCGGTCGTAATTCTCGACTGTTTTTACTGAGCGCCCCTTTTCAATTTCGAGATATTCAAGAAATTGTGTTTTGAGATCCTTCAAGGATGCGGCCATCTATCTATTGTAGCAACAAATACTCTAAACATTTTCCGACGTAATGTATCGGTTACAATGTCGACATGGAGGCTATTCCGCATTCATTGCGAGGTTACGTACGTATTTTTCTCGAATTTGCCATCATTGCAGCAGTTTGTGTAGGGTTATGGACACTGTATCCGCATCAGATCAGGACGGTTCTCTCTCAAGCATATCTACACGTGCGCCCCTGTAGTATACCGGTAACCTATCAGCTCGGATCCATCGATCCACGTTTCAACCTGTCTCGCGTGCAGGCGAACGCGCTACTTGCCACTGCCGCACAGAAATGGAACACAGTCGCCGCAAAAACAGTCCTTGCGGCAGATCAAAAGAATGGCGTCGTTACGGTAAATTTTGTCTATGATACACGTCAAGAAACGATAGCTGCGCTCGATTCGATACAATCAACCGTCACAGGCGACCAGTCTATGTATGACACTCTCAAAGCACACTATGCATCGATGCTCCAAGACTATAATGTGAAAAAAAATGCATATGAAACAGCACTTAATTCATTCGAATCCTCACAAAATTCATACAATGCGGAGGTTTCATCCTGGAATTCACGCGGTGGAGCGCCGTCAGATACGTATGCACGACTACAAAACGAGGCGAATCAGCTTAAAACAACGCAAGCTCAGCTGAATGTGGCAGCAAGCTCTATTGATACAGACGCTCAATCCCTCAATAGTATCGCCACAGAGATCAATCAGCTCATTTCAAAACTCAATCTCAATGTTCAAAAATATAACGCAGTAGGCGCTTCAATGACGAGTCAGTTTGAAGAGGGAAATTTTACGAGTTCATTCGCGAACGAGACAATTACGATCTACGAATATGACACAGCGATCCAACTGCATCGCGTTCTCGCGCACGAGCTCGGGCACGCCATCGGACTCGAGCATGTGACTGATCCTGATGCCATCATGTATCCATTGAATGACAGCTCGAACGAAGAGCCAAATATGGCTGATATGAATGAGATTAATCGCGTTTGCAATTTGTAACCTCATCATTTCAAATACCGTCGTTTCTTAAGTTTTTCCGGCAAATAACTTTCCTGGTCGTACATCTCGTACCCCTTGTGATACCCGAGGTCTTTCATGAGCTTCGTCGGTGCATTCCGTATGTTCATGGGAATGGGAAGATTGCCAAGCTGCTTCACATCAGTGACCGCTTCGAAGTAAGCATCATGTGATGCGCGGCTCTTTTTTGATTCAGCAAGGTATGCAACGCCGTGGGCGAGGTTGATCGCACACTCCGGATAGCCGACCGTTTCACAAGCGCGAAAGACGGCATTCGCAACGACGAGTGCGGTCGGTTGAGCAAGTCCAACGTCTTCGGAAGCGAAAACGACCATGCGCCGAGCAATAAAAAGGGGATCTTCACCCGCTTCGACCATACGTGCCAGGTAATAGAGTGCGGCATCCGGCTGCGATGCACGCATGGATTTGATGAACGCACTGATCGTATTGAAATGCTTTTCACCTTTCTTGTCATAGCGCAGATGAGTTGATTGGATGGCCTCCTTTAGAGAATCGAGCGTAATCGTGCCGTAGAGCTTTTGTGCAGTCTCAAGTGCTGTGATCGCTTGTCGTGCATCGCCAGCAGCCAAGCGTATAAGCCATTCGCGTGCGGCCTTTGGCACTTTGATCTTGGTGCGTGCGATGATCTTACTCATATCATCCTCATTGTGTTCATTAAGGACGAATACGCGACAGCGTGACAAAAGGGGAGCAATGATCTCAAAGCTCGGATTCTCGGTCGTCGCCCCGACAAGCGTGATATCGCCCCGTTCGACAAACGGTAACAGATAATCTTGCTGTGCCTTGTTGAATCGGTGGATTTCATCGACGAAGAGGATCTTGGGTTTTGAGAGGGATAGCCCTCCACGCGTTCCTATAATCTTCCGAATATCGTCCTTTCCAGCCTCCACTGCAGAGACTTCATAGAAGTCCGCTCCAACTGCGTTGGCATAGATGCGCGCAAGCGTCGTCTTGCCGGATCCAGGCGGCCCCCATAAGATGAATGAGAAAAGCTCGTGCTTCTCGATCGCAATACGTAAAGGCTTCCCGACTCCAGTCAGATGGGTTTGCCCCACAAAACTATCCAGTGAATCCGGACGAATCCTCGAGGCGAGCGGCTCCTGGCCATCGTTCGTCGACATAATGCCAGTATACGTCGGCATTACCCAATGGCGAGCACCGTCACACTCAAATAGGAAGATATCCACAGTTTGCATCTATTGCAGTTTTAGATAGAGACGCGTATGCTGTCGGAATGAATACAAAAACAATAATCATCGGCATCGTAGTTATTATCATCGTTGGACTTGGACTCTACTTTATTATAAAGTCTCCGACCACAGCAGCTCCGAGCACCACTACACAACAGCAGGCTACCTCGACAACAGCAACATCGGATGCAAGTTCCTCAACACAGGTTCAGGCACAAGATGTGACTGCTGGCACGGGCGCAGCGGCCACTCCGGGTTCAATCGTATCAGTTTTGTACGTCGGTAAACTTCCGGATGGCACTGTCTTCGACAGTTCAGCAGCACATGGAAATCAACCGTTAACCTTCACGCTTGGTTCACAAGGTTTGATTCCGGGATTCCAGATCGGCGTTAATGGCATGAAGGTCGGTGGTGAACGCCTTATGGCAGTTCCTCCGAGCTTGGGATATGGATCGACAGATGTTAAGGATTCGACAGGTAAGGTCATAATTCCTGCAAATACAACGATCGTATTCGATGTGAAGCTCGTCAATGTACAAGCTCCGACCTCGACCGCTCAAACTACCACCACGACAGCCAAATAGTGTCACTATTGGCCTTGATATTGCAAAAACACTGAGAATGTGCTAACATCGTCGAATGCTAACGAAGCGCAAGAAACTCAACGAGGTTACCAAAGTGCAACGTCACGAGGCGGATACAGGCTCTCCGGAGGTCCAGATTGCGCTGTTGACCCGCCGTATCGAAGAACTTTCGGCACATTTAACGAAGAACAACAAGGATAAGCATTCCCGTCGTGGTCTTTTGGGACTCGTCGCGGATCGCCGAAAGCATCTGAAATACCTTGAAACAAACGACAAGCGTGCATACGGTACGATCGTCAAGAAACTCGGTTTGAAAAAATAGTCTCTTCGCGAGACTATTTTTTCTTATTGCATGGGTATTATTTGATTTTTGTTTTCCTCCGATGTGGGGTAAGCTTCAGTGAGTACATCATTTTATAAGTAAGTTATTTTGATTTGCAGGTGACTAGCAGCTAGCCACTAGCAGCTAATTATTTATGGCCATATTCAAACATCCAGAACAGCGCGTCGGTGTATTTATCGACACACAAAATCTCTACCACAGCGCGAAGAATATCTATCATTCGCGTGTCAATTTCGGGAACGTCCTCAAGGATTCTGTCGAAGATCGCCGACTTATTCGTGCACGCGCCTATATGGTAACCACCGAAACGGGCGAGGAAACAGCTTTTCTCGAGGCTCTGACCAAGATGGGTATCGAACCAAAGACCAAAGACTTACAAATCTTTTATGGCGGTGCCAAGAAGGCCGACTGGGATGTCGGACTTGCGGTCGACGCTATTACCGCTTCTCCAAAACTCGACACCGTGATTCTTTTTAGCGGAGATGGTGATTTCATTCCACTGGTGCAATACCTACAGATCCATGGTGGCTGCCAGGTGGAAGTCGTTTCATTCGGTCGTTCTACTTCAGGCAAACTCAAGGAGGTCGCCGATCATTTCCTCGACCTCGATCTCGATCCGAAGCGGTATCTCATCAATTATCGCGGCGGTAGCCGCACCCGTGGTGCTGCAAGAGGGAAGCGTGGCGATACAGTGAACGAGTTCGACTCACCGGATGTCTCGGGGATCACGGATGTCGAATAAACCTATGAAAATATACGTTTTGGGCAGCACATCGTTTATGAAAGAGATGGTTGATGCGACGAACCAGCTTCGTGAATTGGGACATGATGGCTGGATCCATCCGCACTATGAAGCGTTCGTCCGAGGCGAAATGCAAGACCATGTGGCACGGTGGAACAACGGCGAGAAAGCTGCCTTGAAAAGGGAAAATGACTACTTCCGCGAACATTACAAAAACATTCTTGAAAGCGAGGCCGTTTTGATCGTGAATTTGAAAAAGAGAGGCATCAACAACTACATCGGCGGAAATGTACTCATGGAAATGGGGCAAGCGTATGTGAATGACAAGAAAATCTTTTTCCTCAATGGAATGCCGTCAGGACTGTCATATATGGATGAGATCGAGGCGATGGATCCGGTCTGTTTACAAGGTGATCTTGCTAACATAGATCAGGTGTGACAAACCAATATATGCACTTTCTGATAAAGATGAGGAGATCTGTCGGTCTGTGTTGTTTCGCGGAGTGATAAAGCCCCCCAAAGATCTTGCCCGCTTGCTCAAATAAGTCGTTACGGGACGTTGCTGTATTACACATTATCTGGCAGGATGCGGTAGGTGTACGGATTATCTGTACACAGCGGAGACTACGATTATGACAATAGCACCCTGCGACCATACAAGTGTCGGCATCATCGTCTTTCGGGTCGGCGAATTGCTCATTATCGACCGAAAACGGCCCCCGTTCGGTCTCGCTGCGCCCGCTGGTCACGTCGACAAACACGGCAATATAGATGATCCGGAAGAAGCTCAATTTGAGCGGGCAGCAATCGAAGAATTGGAGGAAGAAACCGGACTCGTGGCGACCTCACTTACACTTATTGGTGAAGGTCGAAAAGATAATCCGTGCCGACGCTCCGGTGGTTCATGGCACTATTGGAGAATCTATCGAGCTGAAACAACGGGGGATTTGCGACCAAGTACTGAAGAAACCCGCGGCTGTTTCTGGTGTTCATACGAACAAATGAGACTGCTCCTCGATGGAAAAACCATTCAAATGTCGTACGGCGAGGCGAGTCTTGAACCGGTGTGGCGGGAATGGTTCCTCAGGCTCAATATGTTGGATAAGTTTATACTGAGTCAGTATTGATCCAATCGGGCAGCCGCGAAGCGGCTGCCCGATTCCTTTTGTGCCAAAATCGTGCTATAAACAATACATTAATAAAAAGAATACGGCCTGCGGATAGGTAGTCCTCCTCTCGGCTACATAGAGAAAGGAGAACTAAAATTCGGAGGTCGGTAACAGAACAAAAATGGAAAAGAAAGAATATTCCGTCGAGATCGGGGGACATACGATGACAGCAGAGTTTAATGATTGGGCCGACCAGGCGAACGGATCGGTCTTGTTGCGTTATGGCAACAGTGCCGTTCTTGCAACTGCGATGATCGGTACGAAGGAAGCGACACAGGATTATTTCCCGCTCTCCGTCGAATACGAAGAGAAGTTTTATGCAGCCGGTGCGATACTCGGTAGTCGTTTCATGCGTCGCGAAGGTCGTCCCTCAGATGAAGCGGTCTTGTCTGGCCGCATCGTCGACCGCACGATTCGTCCTCTTTTCCCGAGGGGATTGAAACGCGAAGTGCAGGTCATCATCAGCGTACTTTCGATTGATGAATTCGACCCCGACGTTCTCGCGGTCAACGCGGCATCGCTCGCACTCGCAACATCCGACATTCCGTGGAACGGCCCGGTATCTGCAGTGCGTATCGGTACTGAAATCGGTAATGAAGATCTCATCATTATCCCGAATTACGTCCAGCGTGAAGGTGAGAGTGCGACGATGGATCTTTTGGCCTGTGGTAAAGACGGGCTCATCAATATGATTGAGGTCGGCAGCAAGGAAGTTTCTGAAGAACTACTCAACAAAGGACTTGCATTGGCATCCTCGGAGATCGAGAAGATGCAGGCATGGCAGATGAAGATAATTGCCGAGCGCGGCAAGACCAAACAAGTATTCGATACCAAAGCAGGAACACCGGAGATCGAATCGTTGTGGAAAGAATTCGCCGTTCCAAAACTCGAAGCGGCAATCTTTGGCAGCAATGACGGCAACGTTGGCAAGAAAAATATGGGTGTTCTGAAGGGGGAGTGGATGAAAGTTGCAGCGGAAAAACTCCCAGACGCAAAACCGAGCGCATTCGATGCATACTACGAACAGATGGTCGATGAGTATATTCACGATCAAGCGATCAATCATAATCATCGCGCTGACGGTCGCGCGTTTGACGAAATTCGCCAGTTACAGGCGCAAGCGGGCGGCATCTCACCGATCATTCACGGTACCGGCATCTTCTATCGCGGCGGCACACACGTGCTTGCGGCACTCACACTGGGCGGACCGGGCGATGCACAGCTCCTCGACACGATCGAGTATCAAGAGGCGAAGAAGACGTTCATGCTCCATTATAACTTCCCGCCGTTCTCCGTCGGGGAAACAGGCCGTGTCGGTGGTATGAATCGCCGCATGATCGGTCACGGTGCATTGGCTGAGAAAGCCTTACGCGCGGTACTTCCACAAAAAGAGATCTTCCCGTATACAATCCGTATCGTCGCCGAATCACTCGCGAGTAACGGTTCAACTTCGATGGCATCGGTCTGTGCAGGTACCATCGCCCTCATGGATGCGGGTGTACCGATCACACGGCCGGTCGCCGGTATCGCTATGGGCATGATGTCTGATGGTACGAACTACAAAGTGTTGACTGACATACAAGGCCCTGAAGATCACCACGGTGATATGGACTTCAAAGTCGCCGGTACCCACGCCGGAGTGACTGCAGTACAAATGGACGTAAAAGTAGACGGTGTACCGCTTCCGGTCTTAGTCGAAGCATTCGCCCAAGCCAAGAAAGCACGTATGCAAATCCTCGACGTCATTACGAAGGAGATCGCTGAACCGCGTGCTGACATTAGTCCACGCGCGCCGAAGATCCTCACGACACATGTGAAGGTCGACCAGATCGGACTCGTGATCGGACCAGGCGGTAAGATGATCAATGGCATCCGCGAACGAACGAAGTGCGATGACATTACGATCGAAGATGACGGCACCATATTCATCACCGGTACGAATGGTTCTGCAGAGGCTGCGCTCAAAGAGATCTCCGATCTCACCCATGAGTTTTTTGTCGGTGAACGATTCGAAGGCCCCGTTGTGCGTATGCTCGACTTCGGTGCGTTCGTGAAGATCGGACCGAATACTGACGGTCTGGTGCATGTGTCCGAGGTCGCGCCGTTCCGAATTGATAAAATAACCGACGCTTTGGCGATCGGGGACGTCGTCCCCGTTGTCATTAAGGAAATTGATGACAAAGGGAGGTATAATCTTTCAATCAAAGCCGCTGATCCGGAGTTCGCCTCTCGCAAGGGGTTGAAGCTGGGTACAGGCAGTGACGATCATGGCGGACGACCACCACACAACGACAGAAAGGAACGACGGTTCTAACGAGCCGGACATCAACAGTGCGTCGACTGAGCTGTCGTCTGTAATTGTTGACTCAACGGTAATTCCACCGAAACCATCGGTGGATATTCCGTCTACGCCCAAACCAACGGTCACATCAAAACCAAAAACTGAGGACAACGAGCACGAAAATGAGACGGAGTTTGAGCGGATACAACGACTCAAATTGGACACAACAAATGCGCCGCATTCCGGCGCCATCGGAGATGATATCGCGCAAATCCTCAAGGATGCGCAACTTCCCGAACGACATGTGTTCAAAGCTTCCGCTGATCAACGAACACCTCCGCCCTCAGTTCCGACTCCGGCACAGATGTCGATAAAACCTCCCGAGAAGCCAAAAGAGCGAGATATTGTGACGCCACTCCATACGCTCAAAGATGATCTCCAGGATATTGTTCGGGTTCGTAAAATGTCCGTTGTCCGGGTTGCCGCACTCGAACAAGATAAGAAACGAGACCAGGCGAGTATGCGTACACTGGAGACACCGGCGTCAGCACAACGATCACGTCGCACGTTTGTCGTTATATTTTTTGCGATCTTGCTCGTAGTGCTCGGTAGTGCGGCACTCTATGGCGTGTATATTGTCATGCAAAGCAAATCAGTAACACCGGCGACACAATACTCGTCACTTATTTTTGCGGAGCAGACCGAAACATTACCGATTGACAGTGTAACGTCGAATACGCTTAAGGAGACCATCGCGCAAGCCCGCCAATCTTCTAACGCCCCCCTTGGGTCAATCACCCGTATCGTGCCGATAGTCTCTACGACAACCTCATCAGGCGGTACCGTGACAACTCCCGCGTCGCTCGCACAGTTCTTCTCAGCGCTCGGTGTGCATGCACCAGATGGACTACTGCGCGGATTGGGAAGCAATTTCTTCTTCGGCATCCATACCGTCGATATCAATGCGCCTATTTTTGTCATTCCCGTCACCTCATACGATCTCGCATTCGCGGGAATGCTTTCATGGGAACCAACTCTGAACCAAGATCTCGCACCCGCGTTTAATGCAGTTTCTACCTTGAAAACCGGTCCCGACGGGCTTCCGACCGTACGTACCTTTACCGATGCCGTCATGCTCAACTATGACGTCCGCGAGCTCAAAGATGATTCGGGCAATGTCGTTCTCTACTACTCATTTCCGACACCAAACATTCTCGTTATCGCGGAAAGTCCGCACTCATTTACCGAGATTTTGAGCCGCTTACAGGCACAACGTGAATTATAAAATGAGCGCTTCGACCTGCGAAGTCGCTAGGCGTGATAAAAGGTGTTAAAACCCCAGGGGCTTGCCGTGGGGTTTTGCACCTTGTGTCCCGCCGTCACTCGGACGAAATGAAAATACCACAAGGGCACTTCATTTTTCTAAGACGGAGTACCGTCAAGAAAAATTGGTCGCAGGTTTTCATTTCGCTCCTCAATGAGTACATTGACCTACTGGGTCACTAGGCGTGATAAAAATATCAGCGTACAATGCTCATATGAATCATCTCTCTGCGGAACAATTACAAACATTGCGTGAGGTATTGGAGGCGGAACGCACAACGTTACAAACGGATCTTTCCGAACATGGTGCAAAGGAACCCGACGGCATCTGGGATCCATCGTCGAGCGGACTCGTCGGAGAGGAGGCAGATACTTCAGATGCGGCTGACCAGATCGAGGAACTCGTTACCAATGTACCCATCGAACACGATCTTGCTTCGCGCATGCACGACGTCGGTGACGCATTAGAAAAAATGGAGCAGGGGACCTACGGTATTTGTGAAGTCTCCGGCGAAGAGATTCCCTTTGACCGTCTTACCGCGAATCCTGCTGCACACACCTGTATTGCACACACATCAAATTAGCTGCTAGGGACTAGCTTCTAGCTGTTAGACAAAAAGATATCCACTGCACGTACTAGAAGCTAGCGACTAGAAGCTATAAGCTAGTCCTATGGTCGCGTTTAGCAACATAGTCCGAAGGGGTCTCGGCAATCGTAAACGCACTGACGAACCACCCCTTCGCAGAGCCGGATGAATTTCGCGCGGGTCTTTGCGGCCCAGCCTTCGCTTCCGGCGGCCTCGCTCGTCTCGGTCGAGTCTGATCTCTCGCGCGGCCTGCATGCGTTCAATATCGTCGGTCTTCCCGACAAGGCAGTCGAGGAGGCGCGCGACCGCGTCGCCTCTGCTATCAAGAACGCCGGACTGACCTCGCCAAAGGCGACCAACAAGAAGATCGTCATTTCACTCGCACCGGCGGAGCTTAAGAAAGAAGGTTCAACATTTGATCTTGCGGTCGCACTCTCGTATCTGCTCTCGGCCGAAGAGATATTTTTTGATCCCACGAAGCGCGTATTCGCCGGTGAGCTCGCGCTTGACGGGGGACTTCGTCCCATTCGCGGCGCACTCTCCATCGCACTTCTCGCTCGTAACGAAGGATTCACCGAGCTCTACCTGCCGCACGAGAATGCGGCCGAAGCGTCGCTCATTTCGGGACTCACCATATATCCCGTTTCAAATCTCATCGAAGTCATCACCCATCTTAATGTAAAAAATAAATATACGATCCCGCCATACGTTCCGCTACCGAACGAATCATCATCCGCTATGCACGAAGGCGTTTCACTTGCCGATATCCGCGGACAAGAAAGTGCGAAACGCGGTCTCGAGATTGCCGCGGCCGGCAGGCATAACATCGCGCTCTATGGTCCGCCGGGCACAGGCAAGACTATGCTCGCACGTGCCGCACGTGCACTGCTTCCACCATTAACCATTGATGAGACCGTCGAGGTCACCGCGATCCATTCGCTCGCCGGTACATTGAACGGTCCGGCCATGCGCGAAGCGCCGTTTCGCGCGCCGCACCACACGTCGAGTTATGCATCGCTCATCGGCGGTGGCATCATCCCGCGCCCGGGAGAAGTCACGCTCGCCCATCGGGGAGTGCTTTTCCTCGACGAATTCCCGGAGTTTCATCGCGATGTAGTCAACGCACTACGAGAACCGCTCGAAGATGCACAAGTCTCCATCGCTCGCGCACGGGGAACAGCAACCTTTCCGGCCAACTTCATGCTCATCGCGGCATTGAATCCGTGCCCCTGCGGTAAATACGGCACACGACAATGCACCTGCATGCCACAGGCGATTGACCGTTACCGTCGCAAGATCTCCGGCCCCGTCGCCGATCGAATTGATATGTGGGTACATGTCGGTGAGATGCCACCAGAAACGCTTTCGCTCCGTTTACCAAAGACGAAGGACGAGACGAACGAGGTTAAAGAACGTATCGCGAACGCTCGTGCACGACAACTCGAACGATTCAAAGACGCACATGGTATTTCTACCAACGCCGATATGGGTCCCAAGGAGATAGAAACATTGGCTCAATTGAGCCAAAAAGCAGAAGAAACATTACTCGCCGCCGCACGAACGATGAAACTTTCCGCCCGCGGCTATCATCGCACCATCAAGCTCGCCCGCACGATAGCCGACCTCGCGCAGAGTGAAACGATCGAACCAGCGCACATGCTGGAAGCGCTGCAATATCGGGCGCGGGAGATGTAAAATGGCCAGTAATGTATTCACTTAAGCGTGCGGCGGCAGAATTTTTCTAGAGACGATTCACAACCGAGACCGTACCCATGGCAAGCGGTGCTGTTGCCGTCGGCCGGATCACGATGACCTTACGCTTCCACCCCTTGAGGAAATCAGCGATCGTGATGTGCTTGGTGCCGACGAGTGTTGCGGGGTCGTTGTAGTACACGAGGCCGTTTGCAATACCATTGATGACTACGAGGTGGGGAATCGTGCTCTTGGGGTCGAACTTATAGTGCACCGAGAGTATGACCGGCCCCCCTTTGAGATAGGCCTGGAACTGTGCGAACGCAGCTTGTGTGTTGAGAGACGAAAGATCGTGATACGCGCCGGAGAGACCGTATGACTTGGACAACTGTATGAGGCCGTCGTAGATCCAACCCGCATTGTAGTCGTACGCGCCCGCTGCGATACCTTGGGCGAGGAGGTTGTTCACGGTCACGGCCTTCGGTGAGTAATAGTCGATGATCATCGCAAGACTGGTGATGCCGCAACCGACCTTCTGCCATTTGGGCGATTGAATATCCGCGAATTGCGAATAAAACGGAACGCTCGGTGCGGAGGTGGCGACAGAAATGTCCGTCTGTTGCCAAGAGGGGGTTGCGATGGCGCGTACGATGGACACCGTCGTAGAACTGCTAAGGTCACTCGAGCTCGTTGCGGGTGATGAAAGTATCATGAACCCATCATTCCACCAATACACGTCGCGCGCAATCAAAAAAATCACTCCGTGCTATCGCCCGACGGCAATCTGTGCTAGCTAGCTAGCGAACGACCGTGACAGGTACGCCGAGATCGGCCCATGCATACAGTTGTTTCGCCTGGTCTGGTGAGAGATTCACACAACCGTGCGACCATGGTTCGCCGAAGTGATTGTGCCAATACGCACCATGAATCGCGGCGCCATCGACAGTAAAATAGAGATCCCACGGAACACCCGGCAGATCATAGTACTGACTGCTCAATCCCGGGATAGGACCTTGCATGTAGCTATCGGGCATCTTCCTTCGAATCCAGAACTTGCCGACAGGTGTCGGTGTGAGCTCAAGTCCGGTCGAGATCGGACCCTGCATGAAAAGCGTCGTGCCGTCATAGGCAGAGAGTGTCTCGGTCGAGAGATTGATGACGATACGCTTGGTCGTCGTCGCGTCGAGTCCATACGTAGTTGCAACCGGACCAGGATCAGTAAACAAGTGTACAAGTGCAGCCGAGACGTACCAGCCCGCTTTCACTCGCTCAGGATAATGGACATCGCCGTCAAATCCGATCTTGTACCAGGCCTGCCCATCAACGACGGTCGTGCTGGCCACCTTCAAGACCATACCATTGCGCAGCTTAATTACGACCGGAGACGTCGTGCCCGGGCCGGAGCGAAGATTCACACAGTCGCCGCCGTCGAAGTACGGTCCGCAACTATCGGTGACCTCGATATATTGATAAGTGACGGCCGCTGGCATGGTAGGCGACGGCTCGGTCGTGGTCGGTGTCGTGGTCGGTGTCGGCGACGAACTCATCACACGCAGAGCGGCCCACACCAAAAAGAGCACGAGCAGTATCGCGATACCAACCTGAATGAGGCGCTTATTTTCTCGGAAGATCATACACTCGTACTTCCGCATTGCTCGGTGGAATCGACTACCTGAACATTGAGTGCGGCAGTCATACGTACCTTCATAATCTCACAGCATGCATTAAGGTGAGGTGAGGTGAGCGATATGATTAGTCCGACTTTCTGTGTTTCGCGAGGTTGAACCTCGCGATCGCTTCTTCGAAATTAATCCGTACTTCACCAACAGTATTGATAATTATGCGCAGAGGAGAAATATCCTCCCCGTATTCCGACTCTGGAGGATGTCATGCACATTCATTCAAGTGAAGAAAAAGGCCCGCTGATGCGGATGATGTTCAGCATCTTCGAATCGTGGACAAGCAGGGGCATCGAATCATCATTCCGGACGGAGATGATTCGATATTCCGAGATGTCGAAGTTGCTCATAGCGATACCCGTCGTATCTCCCGTAACCACCTGTCGAAATCAATTCAACAGGGTAATGAAGGAACGGGTCGCGTCGAACACGTAAGCCGGTCAGAATATCCAGACCGTGTCAAAGTCGCCCCTCGCCGCGTGTGCGAGGGGTCTTTTTCGGTAATTGCGACAAGGTGCTTGACCCTTGTTTCCCGGATTACAACATAAACTTCATTATATTGACGTGCCTGGCACCGATTGCTTTTTATGTTAAGCAATGCGCCCGACAGAGCAAATGTTCTGTCGGGCGCTTTTCAGTTGCTAAATTCGTATGCCTCAGCAGGCATATTGAGTTCAGCAAAGAGGTTCAAGGCGAGGCGGAATACTCCGACGACCGTCGTAGCAACATGCATTTCTCCGCACGAGATTTCTTCCTCCATCGTCTCTTTACGGACCGATTCCAGGTCATGGTGGAACCGATCTCGGACGCATCTGAGGATCTCACCACGACTGGCATTCAACTCGAAATCTACGCAGATCACTTTTTGTCGCGCGCATGTTGCGACTGCGCATACCATGTATGGTTTGGCAACGCCGCCTCTTCCCGGTATCGAGATCGTGCTCGGACGAAGATACGTGCTGAAAAAGAGCCTTCGATTTCTTTCGGCCTGTCGCTGAGCGCCAGCTACCGCTAGTAAGAGAAGTTTCTTGAAACTGTCCGCACCTACATTGGATTTATCAACTCCGTGCGCTCTGAATTTCAGGTCTGGACAGTATGTGTCGAATGCGGCTTGCAGAGTTCCTACGTAGAGTTGGCGGTTGCACCGCGCCCCTTCCAATTCAAGGCACACACTATTGGTCACTGTCACCTCCTCCAAAAAATTACCTGTTTATACAGTACTCCACCTGTTCTGCCATGCAACGCACATCGCGCAATCGTCTTTTCCCGAGGTTCAACCTCGGGGTGGTTGGTTCGAGTATGAGGTTGCGACACGCGAGCGGGGACGTCCTAGGAAAAGAGCCTGACATCCTTTTTCACAACGATTTGACAGCTACCATGATTGAGAGTTATAATATCGTCGGAAAAAGCTTACCCGTTTTTGGCTCACGTGCACAGAGGAGGATTCCATGCACATAGAGATAGAGAGTCGCGTTCTAATCTTCGGTCGCTTCACGTTCACGCCGGCAACGTCTGAAGTGCGAATCGACTCCGGCAAGAGCGCACACTTGAGTCCTGAATTGTGCATCATTTTAAATCAGCTTGTGGCCGTCAAGGGTGAGATGGTGGCAAAGGAGGTGCTGTACGAGGGTATTTGCGAACGCAGACACCGACCACCAAAGCCAAAGGTTGTCGATGTTCAAATTTGCAAGTTGCGGCGGATTATCGACAAGCTTTCTCCGAACGGGGGGAACCATATCATCACCGTTTGGGGTGAAGGATATCGTCTCAGTGACGATCCTCAATATCGCATGCGCGCTTTGCAGTACAAACGAGGCCCGCGCGGCGACACTCCTTTGCTCAAACGTCTCAACCGTCTCCGCACAGAATATCTCAGCATGTAAGGTATTTCCGGAGCCGATACGACATCACACACAGCACCGCGCACGAAAGTCCGCGGTGCTTCTTATTGAGGTTGAATCTCTACAACGCAGTTGAAGACGACTGCGATCTCATGAACGAGAAATTTGGTATCCTGTTCGCTAAGGACAGTCACATATCATAGAATCAATACATGCCACGACTCAACATAGTTTATTCGCCGGAGTTCGAGGTCGACCGCGTACGATACACAATCGGCAAACTCGCATGGTTTCGCGAGCATTCATACAACATTTCAATGCCCGCTACATGGGATGAAAAGAGAAATTATTCGGACGAACAAATCGCAGCGATGGTCTACGCCGAATACGACCCTCACATCTGTGAGGAGCAAACGGACTATCTTACGGAACATTGGCGGGGCATCGCGACCGAATGCACGATATTGCCGCAGAAACTGCTCGATACCGTACTGAACGAATACACGGTACATCTGACGCGCTATGGAGTCGGCGGAAGTTACAGCGCGCCGAATATGATAATTACGAATATCAAATTTCGGCATGACAAAGGACTTGTCGAGAATATTCTGCACGAAATGACGCACCTCGCGATCGAGCAGATGATCGAAAAGAATCAGATATCGCATTGGTATAATACCATCACCAACTAACCACTGGACTCAATCATCCCCATCCCTCATACTGGAGCGATGGCCACAGCACTTTCTGTCGCAGCGCACGACAGCGTAGAGGAGTTGCGCGAGCATATTACTCATATTAATGATGAGGGGC
>CAINVT010000065.1 GCA_903854215.1 uncultured bacterium
CAAAGTGAAAATCAAAGAACAACTTGAACTGTTGCAAGATGGACTATACGCCCAAGATAAAAAACTCAATATGAGGATTGATGAACTTCAAGATATGCTCTTATTCGTCCGCAACGCTTACGAAGCCTATACCAAATCACCGGACGAGATGAAAAGACTATTCCTCGGTCTTTACTGGGAGAGGTTTGAAGTAGCCGACAAAAAAATCCAAACCGTAATACCATCACCGATCATTAGAGGTTTAATGCAAGCCGAGGATATGGTCTTTACCAAAAAATACAAAGAGATTGCCGGTCCGAGAATAATAACCGACTTGGCCGTAGAATTCACCCCATTCATAGCTGGCAAATCAAAATCCAAGATTGCCCCTAAAACGCAAAAATCCCGACAACTTGCCGAGATTCCTGCAATGATATCCAATCAACCGAACTCGGTTATATTAGATACCGTTTGGGGTGGTCTACGGGATTCGAACCCGTAACCGCCGGTACCACAAACCGGAGCTCCACCAATTGAGCTAAGACCACCATACTGCACTTCTAACATTGAAGTTATAGCAGATAAGCGCCCCATGCGCGAGAACATTTCACTTGCTCGTAACGACAAGCTGCGGCTCCGATGGAATTTCGACGACCGAGAACGTAACGCGGCCGATGAGCTGCCCATAGCTCGTAATGACATTGACCCGCCAGTCGCCGGCGGTCACGTTACTTTTGACCGTGTATCCTTCATACCCTGCTTCGCGGCCGCCGAGGATCGGGAACGAGAGCGTGTCAGTCGTCACCCACTTCCCCTGGCTGTTCTCTTGCCACTGATATTCGATCGTCGTCGAGAGGTCGTTCGGCGCGAAGATCGCGGTGTACACGTAGACCGGATCGCCTGGCACTTGATGAAACGTATCGTTGTAATTGAGATAATCCTGATACCATGGCAAGACTTCACCGGTGAGCTGGTAGGTACCGTCAGATTCGTGGATCACACCATGGTAGACGCCGGCATCTTTGATGGCCAAGGGCAGCGGCGGAATGAGATTGCCGAAGTAGAGCGCATTGAATGCGAGATAAATAATGACGATCGACCGCGCGACGCGTGTACGATTTTTCTTCACGATCTCGGGCACTAGTCGATAAAGCCCCATGAGAAATATGGTAATAATCGCAAGACTCACACCACCGCTCACCAAGAACATCTGTGGACCAATCGTGTGAAAGACGACGGAGAGGTAAAAAATAAGGAAGGAGAAGAGTGACCCGAAGTACAGCGATATCTGGAATGGGAAGTGCGAATAGAATCGCATGAAGCGCTCGTTGCCTAGAAGGAGTGCCGCCAGAACAATGACAAAGATCCAACTCGTCGCGAGCGACGCACTGCGGCTGTAGAGCGAGAGGTATCCACTGAAGAGTCCGCCAAAAGCGAATTGCACGAAAATCGAAATGATCGGCGCCATCTTCACGATTCGGAGATGCTTCACACGACCGGCGGCGATCATGTTGATCGCGACAATACCGAACGCACAAACGAGGAGATAAAAAAGGAGGAGAAGGTTGGTACGCAAGAGATCAACGCGCTTCGTAAGGAAAAGATTATCCGAAAGGAACCCCGCCACGAGCGACAGCGGCGAGATGTAATGCTGGTACCAGATCACCAGCTCCTCGACGCTTTTGGGGAAATACTTGCGAGCCATGGGGTAATAATATCAGATGAATAAATGTAAAATCAGGCGTAATCGAAAAAGAATCGGACCGCAAGCTCAATGCTCGCGGTCCTACTTTCGTTATTGGTCCCAACGAAGACCGGCGGCGCGGAAGTCACAGGCAGTGCAAAAAATCTTCCACAGAGTGTTATAGACGAAATCCTGCGGGCCGAAGTACACAACTTCCTCGTTGCGTTTTCCGAATTCGCCGCGAGTCGGTGAAAGACACACGGGACATCTCTCGCTCAGATGCACAGTTTCGATCGCACCGCAGTCCGCACAATCGGCCTCGAATGTCGCGTCGCTTACGCCATTGATCTCCCCGATATCTCCAGCATCATATACGCCGGGAACCAAGGTTGCTCGAAGTTTCGATACTTGGCCAACTTTCGCGATCAGCCGGTGTGTACATTTTTCACCACTTCTGCATGCCCTGCGCTGTAGGTGCCAGATGTCTCTCCTAACCTCCACATCGTCCGAAACTACCATAGCGGTGACTCCTTCCTTGTCCGACCGTCATTCAAGCATAGTTCTAAGTTATTGGTCAAACAAAATCAAAACAGACCGAGAGGCATGCTCTCGGTCTGTTCCTTTTTGTGCCCAGGGGGGGACTCGAACCCCCATGCCTCACGGCGCTACCACCTCAAGGTAGTAAGTCTACCAATTTCTCCACCTGGGCAACTGGCGTATTG
>CAINVT010000066.1 GCA_903854215.1 uncultured bacterium
CGGCAGGTGCGATCCTGGTTATTTTTAGGAAGCAAATCGGCTTTTCTGAATTGTCTTTTGTAAAACGAACCCGGCATTATATTCGACGGATCATTCAAAAATACGAAGCGTAGGTACTTCACTTTTCTATTGCCGTAGCGAATACTCGACAAAAGCAGGATAGCTTTGTATTGTTGCGCAATGGATTACATACCAAGTGAAAAGATTCTTGAACGATACGCGGACGTGCTTGTCAACTTCGCGCTCGGAAGTGGTAAGGGGATTAAGAAAGGAGAGGTTGTCCGCGTTACTGCGCACGAGTCCGCTAAGCCGCTCTATGTGGCGGTGCATACGGCGATCACCAAGGCGGGCGGCCATATGGTATCGAATTATTTGCCCGACGACGTCTCGGCCGAGCCTGGCTATAATATCTCGCGAGATTTCTTCGCGCATGCCCAGCCGCACCAGTTAGATTTCTTTTCTGCGAAACTTTCGCGCGGCATGGTTGACCAGATCGACCACTCGATAGTGCTTCTTTCCGATGCGGACATGCACAGCCTGGAAGGAATTGATCCCAAGAAGATCATGCGCCGCGGCGTCGCGATAAAACCGCTTCGTGATTGGCAGAACGAAAAAGAGCATAAAGGAAAGTTTACCTGGACGATCGCTCTGTATGGCACGCCGGCGATGGCTCATGAAGCAGGTCTTTCGCTCGACGAATATTGGAGTCAGATCATTCGTGCCTGTTTTCTCGACGAGACGAATCCGATCGCGACATGGAAGAGTGTTTACAAAAAATTGGAATCGTATCGCAGATTGCTCAATCTGCTCGCGCCGAAGACAGACCGGTTTCATATCGAAGGCCTCGACGCCAATCTGTGGATCAAGCTGGGAGAAAAGCGCGCATGGCTCGGCGGCTCGGGCCGCAACATCCCGAGCTTCGAACTTTTTACGAGTCCGGATTGTCGCGGCACCGAAGGTTGGATACGCTTCAATCAGCCGCTCTATCGGTACGGCAATAAAATCGAAGGCATTGAATTGCATTTCAAAGGCGGCAAGGTCGTGAAGAGTAGTGCCAAGGTCAACGAAAAGTTACTCAAAGAGATGATCGCGACGCCCGGCGCGAATATGGTAGGGGAATTCAGTCTCACCGACAAACGCTTCTCGCGAATCACGAAGTTCATGGCGGAGACCCTGTTCGACGAGAATATGGGTGGGCCGCAGGGCAATACGCATATCGCGCTCGGTATGAGCTACAAAGATACCTTTGCGGGCAATGTCGCGAAATTTACGAACGCACAAGCGAAAGCGCTCGGATTCAACGATTCATCTGTGCACACTGATATCATCTCGACCGCGCCGCGAACCGTAACCGCTCATCTCAAGGATGGAACGACGAGAGTTATCTACCGGAATGGTGAATTTATCCTCTGATCGGTTTGTTATACTCGATACATGAAGACGGTTTATTTTGTTCGGCATGGCGAAAGCGAAACGAATGTCGGAGATAGGCACGTCGGGCCGACCGCTGCACTCACTGAAAAAGGCCGCAAGCAAGCGTCCTTTATGGCAGGGCGCGCACGCTCACTGCCGATCGATATCATCATTTCCAGTACCATGACACGCGCACAAGAAACGGCCGGAATCATTGCGGCGGAGATAGGTATTCCCGTTGAATGTTCCGATTTGTTCGTCGAACGTATCCACCCATCGTCTCACACAGGGCGACTAAAGGAAGATCCCGATAGCAAACGTTACGAAAGAGAATTCATCGAGCGTTTTCCCGATCCGGAGTGGCGTTTCGACGATGCGGAGAATTTTGACAATCTACATGATCGCGCGGCTCGGGCTTTGCAATTTCTCGAGAATCGGCCAGAAGACCATGTGCTCGTCGTCTCGCACGGGATATTCATGAGCATACTCGTTGCTCAGACCATCTTGGGTGAAAAGCTTACCGGATCGGAATGCATACGCTTCATCAGAGGATTTTATATGGACAACACAGGACTTACTGAATTGGAATACGATACGTCTCCTGCTTCAATGTGGCCGCTTCCGTGGCGCCTACGTATTTGGAACGACCATTCCCACCTCGCGGATTCCTAGTGCTTTCCTGCACGCCTCGCCGCGTTGCGTGTTCGCCGTTCAAGCCGTACGGTGACGGCCGTACCGAGCCATAAGAAGAATCCTCCGATAAGGAATCCCGCGGCGACGTCACTTGGATAATGCACACCGAGATAGAGGCGGCTAAAACCGATCAAAAGAATAAGGACTGCCACGAGCATAATGAGTGGCGCGCGGTGATGCGGCGGATGTAAAAGTTTCCAGATCATATATACGAGAAAACCATACATTGCCATCGCGCATGCCGCATGCATACTGGGAAATGAATAACCGGAGGCATCGACTGCCGCAAGTGGTGGTAGAGGTCGCCCGCGTGCGACGATGAGCTTCAAGAGATATGAGAAACCGACACTGCCGAATATCGAGACTGCGAGGCCAGCGACATACGCGGAGTGTCGGTGACGAAAGAGCACGAACGCCATGCTCAAACCAAGTACGATGATGATGCGTGCATCTCCAAGATTGGTGAGCCATGTGAAAAATACCGTGAGCGCGGGTATTCGATGCAGATCAAAGAAGTATTCGGCGGCCTGATCGAAAGAAAGGATCGCAGTGATCATATCTCGATTATACCTTGACCTTTTCACATCTCATGCAACGATGAATGCATGAAAACCACTATACGAGTTTTTGTCGCATGGCTACCGCTTGCGCTCACGATCATCGGCGTATGCGGGCTTATCTCTATCGCGGTGCAGCAAAATTATCGGCAGTCATTGAACGATCCGCAGATACAGATGGCGGAGGATGACGCGACAGCATTAGGGAGTGGTGCGACAACAACATCAATCGTACCAAAGCAATCGATTGATGTCGCCGCAAGTCTCGCTCCGTGGATTGCCGTCTACGATTCGTCAGGTACGCCCGTCGCTTCATCGGGTTTGCTCGACGGGAAAATTCCTGTCCCTCCCCTTGGCGAATTTAATCTCGCTCTCGCACAGGGGAATAACCTTCCGCATGATACATGGGAGCCCGTGTCGGGTGTCCGTATTGCGGCGGTCATCGTACCAATCCCACATAATGGCGGGTTCGTTCTCGTCGGCCGAAATATGCGCGAGGTCGAG
>CAINVT010000067.1 GCA_903854215.1 uncultured bacterium
GCATGGGAGATCGTCATCGGGTGCGAAGAAGAAGCGCTCGCCTCGGCGATTGTCGCACGTCATCCTCGACTCAATGTCGAACTAGAGTTCAAAGATGTCGTCTACAACGAAAAGCCTGTTTTTGTGCGGCGCGTCACTGTCACCAACAAGACCGATCATACTCGTGAAATTAAGCTTTATTTCGGCCATCAATTCGAGATCTATAAGGCGCATGGTGGTGATACGGCCTTCTTCGATCCGGTATCGCACTCCGTTATTCACTACAAAGGACACCGTGTATTCCTTATTTCAGCACGTCTCGATGGCAATCCCTTCGATGATTTTGCGACCGGGCGAACAGGATTCAATAATCAGGAAGGAACGCACCGCGATGCGGATGATGGTATATTGTCGCAAAATCCGATCGAGCACGGCCCCGTGGACTCTGTCATCGGACTCTATGGCACCTACGTGGCTGGACAATCGCGGACGGCGCACTATTGGCTTGCTGCAGCCAAGTCGATCGCCGAAGCGCATGACCTCAACACCTATGTCGTGCGCAAATCTCCCGAACACTTAGTGCGAACGACGACTGATTATTGGCGTGCTTGGGTAAACGCATATGAATGGGATTTTAACGGGTTATCGCCGGAACACATCGCGCTTTTCAAACGTTCTCTTTTGTATGTGCGTGCGGGAGTCGACAACGGTGGCGGTATCATCGCATCCGTTGATTCTGACATGTTGCAATACGGCTACGACACTTATTGTTATGTATGGCCGCGAGATTCTGCATATACCGCGATTACACTTGATCGGGCGGGTGACACCAACGTCGCACGTCGCTTTTTCGAATTTTGTCGCGGCGTCATCTCGAGCGAAGGATACTATCTCCACAAATTTCTTCCTGACGGTGCGTTTGGATCGTCATGGCATCCATGGATCAAAGACGGCAAGCCGCAGCTGCCGATCCAAGAAGATGAGACAGCGCTCGTTGTCTATGCGCTCTATGAGCACTACAAGAAAAGCCACGACCTCGAATTCTTGGAGTCGGTGTTCAATCCGCTGGTCGAGGCGTCTGCGGATTTTATGGTCTCATATCGAGATATGGAAACACATCTGCCGCTTCCGTCGTATGATCTCTGGGAGCGCAAGCGCGGCACCTCGACGTTTACTTGTTCGGCCGTATACGGAGCACTTATTGCGGCCGCCGAGCTATCGAAGGTTCTCGGCAAGGAGAAGCATGAAGCACGGTACCGGCAGGCGGCAAGCGAGGTTCGCGAAGGTATTTTGACGCACCTCTGGGACGATCAGAATGCGACGTTCGTCAACATGGTCAATCGAGACAATGATGGAAAGCTTATATTTGACCGTACGATCGACATCTCAAGCGTCTATGGTGTGTATGCATTCGGCATCTTGCCGTCGGGTGACCCGAAGATGTCTCGCGCGTGGGACCGTACGGTCCGCGAATTGAGCCAAGGTATCTCGACCGGCGGTATCGCCCGATTCCAAGATGATGATTATTTCCGTATCAGCGGGCCATCGAACGGTAATCCATGGTTCATTACAACGTTGTGGTATGCAGAATATCTCATCACCATTGCCCGCACGAACAGCGACCTCGACCGTGTTCGCGAAATATTCAGCTGGGTCACACGTCACGCGCAGACTTCCGGCATCCTTTCGGAACAATTGCATCCGCAGACTGGCGAGCAAGTCGGGGCAGCACCTCTAACCTGGGCGCATGGGGAATATGTGATGGCGGTCCTCAAGTACCTCGACAAGATGAAAGAGATTGACGGCCAGCCTAAGTAAAATGGTATACTAACCGTATGAGCTTTGAACCATACGC
>CAINVT010000068.1 GCA_903854215.1 uncultured bacterium
CGCGCGTGACCGCGTCTATGAAGGAGCGACCGCGCTGGAAACCGCCCGCCGATCACCCATGGCGCAGGAACCAAAAGCCCTGAACTATCACGCAACGATCGCACGGGCTCCACAAGATGACATTTTCGCTTTGCTCTAACAGCGCTAGAGAGCGATATTGACTTTTTATAAATACGTGAGACAATGGTAGCAGCAAAAAATCAGTTAACGAAGGATGGGCGCCATGTCGCATAAACAGGAACTGGCTCGTAAGGTGTTTGAGTTGGCCATCACGAAGCACAGGTTGAAGCGAGATCTGTTCGCACCCAACCTCGATGAAGCGTTGGACCCCGACAATCTTTCGGACGTCGACTTCCGCAGCAATTCGCTCGACGAACCCCACAAAATGGAGCGAAAACTCCTAGACCCGAAGGGGCGTACGGTTTGGTATTTCACCATCGAGGCCACCAATCAGACTTGCGAGATGGCGGTCTCTTTCAATGGGCATTGTTGGGCAAGCGAGGTCGTTTACGCCCATCAAAAGGCCGAAGCCAACGACAACGGCTATTCTCTTCTCCTCGCAGTCCCGGAGTCATTCATCGACTGGATCCCGTGACATAATCTCGATGAGTTGAGCATCAAAACTTTTCAAAGCCGCCGGTAATCCTGACGGCTTTTTTTCATGCAAAAATCCGCGTATCGGGTGTCTGTACCAAGGCTTAACATTTTTTCCGAGGTTCTAAAATGGCAAGGTCGAACCTTGCCAAAAGTCTAACTATTTTGATAATCCAGCCACTCGTTCACGCTTGTTTCGAAGTCGTGTGGTACCGCAAAATAATCTGGAAGTACCGCCATATTGAGTATCTTTCCCTCTGCTCGAGCCACTCCCATAAAATCAAGATAACTTGAGCGTATATAAGATGCGAGGTACTCCTTAACTGCATCAGTGTCCGAGATACCTTTTTCTTTCCATAACGGTTCGACAAGTTTGACCGGATTCAAATGGATATAGGAGATCAAATATCGCAAGTAACTATCGTCATTAGCATCTCGTGCCTTGAACTTGCTTTGGAAGAGAGCACCAGTTCTTTCGTGTAGCTTGTTAAAGTACATTGTGTAACCAGTCATTAGCTTCTGCATGAATTTGCTAATGCCGTTTTCAGTGTGCTCTCGTACAAGTAGATGAAAGTGGTTTGGCATCAGGCAATAAGCGCAAACGTCGACTAAAGTTTCCCCACGAGTCAATGCTAACAGCTCTGGCAAGGTTCGACCTTGATAATTGCTACGGTGAAGCAATTGTTGATTATTTGCCAGATAGAGCAAGGATATAAAACGATCGTAATCGGATCCAGAAATAAAAACATCGCGCCGTTCGGTTCCGCGATTGTAAATATGATAAAATCCCTCCGGTTGGAAAGTCAGACCCCGTGACATCGTAGAGAAGTATATCACCGTCCAAGGCCGTCCTGGCAAGGTTCGACCTTAATGGTAAAACTATTTGGCAAGGTCGAACCTTACGATGCGGCTAGCAGAAGGGGATAGTGGAACTAACACAAAGATTCGACGTGTATAATGCATAGCATGGCTCGTTCGATCGTTCTCTCTAACAATGAACTTTGTGTCGCCTTGGATAGATTCGGTGAAGTGCGCGATCTCTATTATCCGCATGTTGGGTATGAGGATCATGTGCGCGGTCACTATTTACATCGTATCGGTGTATGGGTCGACGGCCAGATCAGCTGGCTGTCGGACGACCCGGCATGGGAGATCAGTATTGCGAGCGAAGAAGAAGCTCTCGCGAGTGCGATTGTCGCGCGACATCCGCGACTGAAGGTTGAGCTTGCATTCAAAGATGTCGTGTACAACGAGAAGCCGGTCTTCGTGCGACGCGTGTCGGTGACCAATGGATCCGATCGGACGCGCGAGATCAAACTGTATTTCGGCCATCAATTCGAGATCTACAAATCGCACGGCGGAGATACTGCCTTCTTTGATCCGCTCTCGCATTCGATCATTCATTACAAAGGTCACCGCGTGTTTCTTATCTCGGCGCATCTTGACGGTACGCCATTCAACGATTTTGCGACGGGGCGTACAGGTTTTAATAATCAAGAAGGCACGCATCGCGATGCTGACGATGGTATTCTCTCGCAAAACCCGATCGAACACGGGCCGGTGGATTCTGTCATCGGCTTGTATGGTACGTATGCGGCCGGACAGTCACGGACGGCATACTATTGGCTCGCGGCTGCACAGTCGATCGCACAAGCGCTCGAACTCAATACGTATGTCATGCAAAAGACCCCCGAGCATCTCCTTTGTGCCACGACTGATTATTGGCGCGCATGGGTCAACGCGTATGAATGGAGTTTCCCCGGCCTTTCGCCGGAACACATCGCGCTTTTCTATCGATCGCTCATGTATGTGCGTGCGGGTGTTGACGTCAAAGGCGGCATTATCGCGTCTGTCGATTCCGATATGCTCCAGTATGGATACGATACATATTGCTACGTGTGGCCCCGTGATTCCGCGTATACCGCGATTGCGCTCGATAGTGCGGGCGACACCAATGTTGCGCGACGGTTCTTCGAGTTTTGTCACGAAGTAATCTCCGATGAAGGATATTTTTTGCATAAATTCCTCCCGGACGGTTCATTCGGTTCGTCGTGGCATCCGTGGATCAAAGACGGCAAACCGCAATTGCCGATCCAAGAAGATGAGACTGCACTCGTCGTCTATGCGTTGCATGAGCACTACAAGAAAAGCCACGATTTGGAATTCTTGGAGTTGATGTTCAATCCGATCGTCGAAAAAGCCTGTGATTTCATGGTCAATTATCGCGATCCGGAGACGCATCTTCCGCTGCCGTCATACGACTTGTGGGAACGCAAGCGCGGCACCTCTACGTTCACTTCTGCGACCGTCTATGGAGCACTCGTTGCTGCAGCGGAACTTTCGAAGATTCTCGGCAAAGAAAAGCATGAAGCACGCTATCGGCAGGCGGCGAGTGGGATTCAAGAGGGGATTCTGAAGTATTTATGGGACGACAAGAATGCGATGTTCGTCAATATGATCGATCGCGACAAAGATGGTGCTCTCGTGTACGACCGAACCATCGACATTTCGAGTGCATATGGCGTGTTCGCGTTCAACGTGCTGCCAACGAATGACCCGAAGCTCTCGCGTGCGTGGGATCGTGCGGTGCGCGAACTGAGCCAGGGGATATCGACCGGCGGTATCGCGCGTTTCCAGAACGATGATTATTTCCGCATCGAAGGACCGTCGACGGGCAACCCGTGGTTCATCACGACCTTGTGGTATGCGGAATATCTCATCGCCAATGCGAAAACGAGTGCCGACCTTGACCGTGTCCGTGAGATATTCAGCTGGGTGACGCGTCACGCACAGCCGTCCGGCGTGCTTTCGGAGCAACTGCATCCGCAGACCGGTGAACAAGTCGGTGCAGCCCCACTCACCTGGGCACACGGAGAATATGTGACGGCGATTCTGAAGTATTTGGACAAGATGAAAGAATTCGACGCGGGGAAAAAATAGCCGATGTTTTCAGAAGGTGCGGATACGGTGGTATACTATCTCGTATGACTTTTGAACCATACGCTGCGCGCACGCATGAGAAGATGCTCGATGTCTTGATGGATCCTTCTGCCACCGGTCCGGCGATACATTATTATATGGTCCGTGGCGGATCGAAGAAACGCAATGTTACGATAATGGAAACCGGCACCGTCGGCGGTGAATACATCAAGACCTACGGCCATTATCACATCGGTCAACTCGATGAGACCTACTGGTTCTCGGCTGGGGATGGAATCGTGTTGCAACAAAAGCTTGTCGATTCTGCACAACCTGATGTCGTCGAAGTATTCAAAGCAATTCGCGTAAAGGCGGGGGATTCGGTATATATGCCGCCGGGACATGGTCACCTCATGACCAACGTGGGGAACACGTGGCTTGTCATGGTTGATGATTCTCCGGTAGAAGGGACGAGCGATTCCGCTTCGATGCCGGGACATGCTGATTATGAAATGGTGAAGCAGATGCGCGGATTTGCGTACTATGTCGTCGAACGAGATGGGGCTCCTGCACTCGTAAAGAATCCGCTTTACAAAGAAATACACGCGACTGATTTTGGAGGCATTCCTGTCGTTGAGCAGCAAGTTTGATTCCTATGCATATCGTTTCAGACATCGGTGGAACCAAGATGCGCCTTGCGGGTACGCATGATCTGAACTCCTTCGATACGCCGATTTTTCTCGCCACACCAAAGGCCTACGACGAAGGATTCGCACTTTTTGTTGAGACAGCAAAACAAATCGCAGGTAATGAGTCGATCGAGTCGATCGCAATCGGCGTCCCCGGCGTGCTCGCGCCTGACAAGCGGACGCTCTTGCAGTCACAAAATCTGCCGCAATGGGGAGGCCATACATTTGCCGATGATCTCGAACGGGCGCTCGGAACAAAGATATTTTTGGAAAACGATACCGCACTCGTTGGGCTCGGCGAGGCCGTGTTCGGAGCAGGCAAGGGTTCCGCGATAGTTGCCTATGTGACGGTCTCGACCGGGGTCAACGGTATCCGCATCATCGACGGTGTCATCGATCGCGCCGCACTCGGCTTCGAAATCGGCGGACAATATCTCTCGGCGACGGCACCCTTGGTCACGCTTGAAGAGCTTATTTCCGGCAGTGCGATCGAGAAGCGCTATGGCATGCATCCGCGCGACCTCGGCAAAGAGTCGCCGCTCTGGGAAGAGCTCGCACAGGTAGCAGCGATCGGAATCCATAACACGATCCTGCATTGGTCACCCAATATCGTCGTCTTCGGCGGATCCATGTTCAATGAGATCGGCATCCCCGTCGACTCAGTGTACCGGCATCTGAGCGACGTCATGAAAAAGATTCCGCAGATTCCAAACATTGTCCACTCATCGCTTCATGACGAAGGCGGCCTCTATGGCGGTCTCGCACGGCTAAGATAAAGGCTAACCGAAAATACAAAGGTTCGTCAAGGTTCGACCTTGGAATCCCTTAAGGTCGAACCTTGGAATTCACGAACCTTTATATTTTCGCCCATCTCCTTATGTAGCTTTCGGTTTGCGTAATTCCCAAAAGATCGGAAAGAAACTGACTACGATGATGACGAGTGCGATCGGCGTGATGTAATGGCTAATCAGGGGAACGCGTTCACCGAGGAAATATCCGATGAATGCGAGCCCCGCCGCCCAGAGAAAACCGCCGACGATATTGTAGGCAAGGAACGTGCGATAGCGCATGTTGGCGATACCGGCGATTATCGGCGCGAACGTGCGTATGATCGGTATGAATCGTGCAAGGATGACGGCGAGCACGCCGTGTTTTTCGTAGAAATCTTTTGCCTGCTCGAGATATTGGTGTTTGAAAAATCGTGAATCTTTTTTGAAGAAGAGTGATACCCCAACGGTATTGCCGAACCAATAACCCGCACTATCTCCGCCGACCGCGGCAACCGTAAGCAATGGAATGAGGATCCAAATATTGAAGAGTCCTTGCGTCGCGAGAAGACCTGCGGTGAACAGCATTGAGGAACCGGGGAGGAAGAAGCCGAAGAAGACGCCGGATTCGAGGAATACCGCCGCGAAAAGGCCCGGGTAGCCGACGAATTCCACGAGGTGCACGAGCCCACCGTGCGCGAGCAATTGACTGAACATACGAACCTGCTCAGTATAGCATGGGGCGCAGGCGCTAGTGACTAGGTGAAGGACTCGGGAATCGGGAATTTCTTGCACATGGTACGAATTTCTTCGTGGATGTCATCGAGCTTTTTCTCGTCGGCCTTGTTTTTCATCGTGTCAATCATAAGTTCCGCGACGCGGGCACTCTCGGTTTCTTTGAATCCGCGGGTTGTGATGGCCGGTGTGCCGAATCGGATGCCAGATGGATCCATTGGTCCGCGCACATCATCAGCGATCGCATTTTTATTCAGCGTGATGCCGACGCGATCGAGCAAGGCTTCCGCTTCTTTGCCCGTGATCGCGAGTGATCCGAAGACATCGGCGAGGATGAGGTGATTGCTCGTACCGCCGGTAAGCATGCGGACATTCTTCGCCTTGAACACTGTTTCCATTGCTTTTGCGTTCTTCAAGATCTGGTCGGTATAGGTATGGAATGATGGCTGGAGCGCTTCGCCGAAGCAGACGGCCTTGGCGGCGATTGTATTCATCATCGGACCACCCTGGAAGCCGGGGAAGACGGACTTATCGATTTTCTTGGCGATATCAGCATTCTCGCGCGTGAGGATCATGCCGCCGCGCGGGCCGCGCAGCGTCTTGTGTGTGGTCGTCGTCATGACATCGAATCCGTAATCGAACGGATTCTTGACCGACTTGCCCGCGATGAGACCGGCAATATGTGCGACATCCATCACCGCGACTGCACCGACTTCGTGCGCGATCTCGACAAACTTTGCATAGTCGAGCTCTCGCGGATATGCAGAATAGCCCGCGAGGATGATCTTCGGTTTCTCAGCCAATGCGACCGCGCGCATCTCGTCGTAATCGATCTCACCAGTCTCGACATCCTTCATCTTGTAACTGACGAATTTGAAGATCTTGGTGAGATAGGTGACCGGATGCCCGTGCGTGAGGTGACCGCCGTGGGAGAGATCCATGCCGAGAATCGTGTCGCCCGGCTCGAGCAAGGCGAAATACATCGCGACGTTGGCCGGCGCGCCCGCGTGTGGTTGTACGTTGACGAAGCCCGCACCGAAGAGCTGTTTGGCGCGACCGATGGCGATAGTCTCGACGATGTCTGTGTACGTTTGGCCGCCGTAGTAGCGCTTGCCCGCGTAGCCTTCGGAGTACTTGTTGGTGAAGATCGAGCTGTTGGCCTCTCGCACCGCGCGGGAGACGTAATTCTCGGACGGTATCAACTCGATACCCTCAGCTTCGCGCTCCTCTTCGCCGAGAATCGCGTCGTATACGTCTTTGTCCTGTTTCTTGATGTAGTCGTATTGTTCCATAACAAAAGATGATTAGGGGAGAGTAATCGGCGATATGTCGCGTAACTAAATCATAACTGGATTATATACCCGTCGAGCCTATGCCGCCTCTATTGGGCAACTCCATCGTGTCTACCTCGGTGATATTTACCTTGGCATAAGGAATTACAACGATCTGGACGACGCGATCTCCTCGCTCGACTGCGACCGGATTGTCGGTAAAGTTATACAAAATAATCTGATACTCATCGTCATTGCCCGCATAATCTTCATCGAAAATTCCGACTCCGTTGCGCATTGTCAATCCGCGTTTGTAGAGTGAGCTGCGCGCCGCAAGCATGATGAAATGTCCGACAGGCGGCTTGATTGCGACATTCAAAGGTAGTCTGACGACCTGATGTGGCGGAATTGTCGCTCCCTCGCGCAGTGCAAGATCCATAGCGACCGCGCCAGATGTTTTATATTCTGGAAGTGGAATATCTTTGTCGAACCGGCGGATCTTCATTTGCATAGATTAATTGTGTATTACCACTAATCAGACGTAGTGCGACAGAAGTTGTAGACCTTTTCATGGATGTTTTCGATTGTTTGCAGAATTCCATCTTTTGCGCACTCAACTCGTTTCCAATGTTTTTGTGACTTAAGAAGCAATAACGCACTTTGTTCAGCGTTTTCGAGATACGAATAGTCATCCTCCAAAGTGTCTCGACGCTCTACCTTTCCCGCTTTGACCTTGACCTCGTTTCTGTCATCGATGAGTTTCCTGGATACGGGTGTCGGCACATGGAGGAATATCGTGAGATTGGGACGCGGCAATTTGAATACGCCATATTCGAGCTTGTCGAGCCATTTGAGGAAAGCCTTGCGCTTCTGAGCGTCTTTGATTTTTCCTCCTTGGTGAATTTGATTTGCACTAACGTAACGGTCAAGCACAACTATTGCACCTTCATTGAGCCACTTCTCGATCTTCACCTTCGATTCGAAGCGATCCGCCGCATACAAGACTGAAGCGATGTGCGGATCACTGTGGAGAAAATCTCCGTGTTCGCCGGCGATGCATTCTTCAATAAGTGTTCCGATGAGATTTACTTGGTATTGCGGGAAATGCATCGTGCGAACAGCATGACCATCTCGACGAAGCCGCTTGACTATCATAGTTGCCTGGGTTGTTTTGCCCGAGCCGTCGGAGCCGTCTATTACGATGAGTTTTCCTATTTTTTTCATGTGTAGAAATTCGCGGCTTTGGTTATTGGTCCCATTTCCCGAGAATGTTATTTGGGTCCGACTTATTGAAAAGATACTCACTGCCTTCGATCAGATACACATTCCCGATACCGGCGCCCATAATCGCATTCCAGCATGGTTCGCATGCCCACCAATGGCCCCAGAGGTAGAGGTCTGCCCCTGTGACATCATGCCCCTGCGCTTGCGCATCAGCGATGGCACGTGGTTCGCTGTGGTTCTTAGGACTGCACCCTTCGCAGAGCTCGTATCCTTGTCCTGTCGGAATATTACGGCGGACGCGCTCGCAGATGTGTGTTTTGTGGTAATCGCTTCCATTGGCACCGCGGCCGATTATCGTGCCGTCCTTCACTACAACACTGCCGGTCTTTACGGCATCATCAAGTGAATGAGCGAGTGCAAAGGCACGAGCCTCCTGCATATACGGGTTATCAGCCGTCACGTATAAAATCGTTTTACCTGCTGGTAAAAAAGGATAGGTAATCGTGTTCATATATAACGGCATTGTACATTCTCCATCAGATTAGCAAAGAGGAATTTTTAGTCGCGATTGCCGACTCTCATATCGACTGTATAATTCGCCCCATGGCACGATTCGACGAGATATATCAGGAAATGCTGAAGAAAGTTGTCAAAGACGGCATCGCCGAGATGTCTGAGCGTACGAAACACGAGACGAAGGCGATTCCGGGGCTGCATTTCTCAATCGACATAGAAAAGGAAGGATTTCCACTCCTTACGCTTCGTAAGATCCCGATCAAGATGTTCGTTGCAGAGCAGATATGGTTTGTTTCTGGGGCACGCAAGCCGGCAGACTTTTTGCGCGATTTCACGAAAGTTTGGGATGCATTCACTAATCCTGCCGATACGGTGACTGTGGCCTATGGATATCGCTGGCGTAGGCATTTTGGACGCGACCAACTCGCGCTGCTTGTCGATCTGCTCAAAAAGGAGCCGACATCGCGTCACGGCGTCGTCGTCACCTGGGATCCATCGGGCGACGGATTGAGCCTTTTCAAGAAAAAGAACGTACCATGTCCGTATTCGTTCACCGTGAACATTATCGGCGGACGGCTTCATCTTCACAATATAGTTCGTTCGAACGATATGTTGCTCGGATTTCCTAGCGACGTCGCTGGATTTGCGCTCCTGCAGATGATGCTTGCACAGAAGCTTGACGTGAAGCCGGGGGTTTACTCGCACTCTATCTCAAATGCTCATATCTACGACAATCAATATGATGCAGTGAACGAGCTTTTGAAGCGCAAACCAAACCATAAGCCTATTCATATCGAGTTGCCAAAACACTCGTATGATCGAGCCGAGAAGAAAGAGGGAAAACTTGTAGAGCAAATTGCCGCAGAATTCGCTGCGCAGTACGAACCGCAACCCGCTATTATCGGATTACAGATCGTACTGTAGAATGCCGTGTATGTCAGTCCTTACTCGAGATGAAATCCTTGTCCGCATCAAAGCGGGGAATATAGGCGTCTCGCCGAGCATTGATTCATTTCAGTTGCAGGCGCATGCGGTGGACCTGCGACTCGGCTTTACCTTCCTTATACCCAAGGCGTGGCACATGACCGAGCGGGGACGAGAAGCGTTTGCTATCGATCCGTTGAAAGACCACGGTCCAGAATTTTTCGATGTGATTGAACTCGAGCAAGGACAATCATTCGATCTTCTACCGCAAGAATATGTGCTGGTCTCGACGTTTGAGATCATCAAACTCCCGGACGATCTTATGGGAATTCTCTATCCGCGTTCCTCGGTCAATCGAAAGGGGCTCTCGGTAGATCTCACAGGCATAATCGATGCCGGCTACGAAGGGCCGCTGACTTTGCCGATACGCAACAATACGAACTCACAAGTGATCGAGTTGCATCCGGGAGAAAGAATCTGCCAGGTCGTATTTGAAGAGTTGCTTCATCCCATAAAGGCTCGCAAGAGCCGATGGCATCTGAAAGACGTCGTCGACAAAGGAAAGAAGGAGAAAAGCGATGAGATGAAGCTTGTCTTCAGTGGCGACATCAAGAAGCTCAAGAGGGATAATCCGGTCGCTTAGTGCGTACGAATGCGTGCAATGGATATACAACCGATACAGACACGGGTTTTTAAAGAAGGCGAAGATTTGTCGGCGTTCATATTTGAATATATCTCTGAAATGAAAGAGAAGTCCATCCTCGTCGTCACTTCGAAGATCGTGGCACTTGCCGAAGGTCGCACGGTACCACTCGGCTCTGAAGCCGACAAAGAGAAGATCATCCGCTGCGAAAGCGAGTTTGCGTTACGTACTGAACATACCTGGCTCACGATCAAAGACGGCGCTGTGATGGCCTCGGCCGGCATCGATGAATCGAACGCTGACGGCAAACTTGTCCTCCTGCCGCGCGATAGTTTTGCTGCCGCAGAAAAGATACGCACAGACGTGCAGACACGTTTCGGACTCAAGGAGGTCGGCGTCATCATCACCGATAGCCGCATTGTGCCCTTGCGGGCCGGTATTGTCGGTGTGGCTTTGGGATATGCCGGGTTTCGCGGGGTCAAGGATTATCGGGGCACGAAGGATATCTTCGGTCGGATCCTGCAAATGTCACAGGTCGACGTTGCTGATAGTCTGGCGACAGCAGCGGTGCTGACGATGGGGGAGGGAAATGAACAACAACCGCTTTCGATCATCGAAGATGTGCCGATCGATTTTTGTGATGTTGTCGATCGTGATGAGTTGCACATCAGTATCCAAGACGATATGTATCGGCCGCTGTTCGAACATATTCGGGAGACGTGAAGCAAAGCTCGTGTGCTATTCTTACTCGTGATATGCAAAAGAAGGCTCACAATTACGCATTCATCGACAGTCAGAATGTGAATCTCTCGATTCGCTCGCAGGGCTGGAAGCTTGATTTGAGTGAAAATAAACTGGAATACAAGAAAAGGACCCCGTAGAGACGGAACTCTACGAGGGACTTTTCGTGGTGATGTCGTGATTATAATAAACCTGAATCTTATGTCAATAACCCCCAAAATCAGCATTGTTGCAGCGATTGGCAATGGTCGTCTGCATAACCGCGTGCTCGGCAAAGACAACGAGCTTCTGTGGCGTATACCGGATGACTTGAAGCGATTTCGTGAATTGACGCGTGGTCACCCCGTCATTATGGGTAGGAAGACCTTCGAGTCGATCGTCGCAGCGACCGGGGGTCCGTTGTCGGGGCGGCCAAACATTGTCATTACCCGTGATCCCAACTACCAAGCTCAGAGCTTGGTACCTTCTGTGGATACCAACAAATCTCTGAGCTTCGTATCTTCGATAGAGGAGGCACTCGCTGCGGCGTCTACGCTTGATTCGGACGAAATCTTCGTCATCGGTGGGGGACAAATCTATGCGGCGGCGTTGCCGTATGTCGATAAGCTCTATCTCACGCTCATCGATGACGACAAAGAAGGGGATTCGTTTTTTCTTGCATATGAAGATCAGTTCACCACGAAAACATTCGAAGAAGATCGCGAGTGGAACGGACTGAAATATCGGTGGGTAGATCTTGAACGATGATTATTTCTCCATGTGTTTGAGAACCTTGAGATAGAGGTCTTCGACGATCTTTCGCTGTGCCGGCCCCGTTGTCGCATAGTGGTCGAGTCCGGGGGTGTCGTTGATCTCGAGGATCTTGAAGTGCTCGGGTTTTTTGCTGATGTCGCCGTCTACGGTGAGATCGACACCGGAAAAACGAAGTCCCATGTCCCGGGTCAGGTTGATCGCCACTTTCTTGAATGACGGATGAATGATCTCGGTGACATCGATAGAATCGCCACCGGTCGAAAGATTTGCATTGTTGAGAAGATAGATACGTTCGCCCTGTGCAGGTTTGGAGCGTAATGTAAGTTTTTGTCGCGCGAGTTTGCGCGTGATGCGCGTATCATTGATCTTGATCTTCGTATCACGTCCGACACGTATGAAGTACTGTGCTTTTACCATAAGCAGTTGTTGTATTGTCGACGTTCCGTCACCGATGACCGAAAGCGGTATGCGTTCGTACGCTGAGATGACCTCATTGCCGAGTACGACAACACGATAATCATGGCCGGTGGTGAAGCGTTGTACGAGCGCAATTCGATCCTGTTTGAACACGACGGTGAGCGCGTGGTTCAGATCGACTTTGTTGTGTGCAAGGAAAACGCCCGAGCCCTGCATACCGCTGTTCGGTTTTACGATGACGGGGAATCCGAGCTTTTTCGCATATACATACGCGTCCGCTCGACCGCGATCATGTACATCGAGCGACGCGGCAAATTCCGGTCGGAAAAATGTTTTGCCCTCGACCGTTGGATAGCCGAGCTCGTGCATAAAGAAATTCGCATAGTCTTTGTCTGATGCGATCCGTGCTGAGCCGAGCGGGTTCAGATCGACGGAATTGTAGCGAAAATAACGGTACCGGCCGTTTGCATAGGTGATCCTGCCAGCGATACCCCAGCGTGGTTCAAGGAGTACCGAAGCGCCGATACGGGGGGCGAGTTTTTTGAATAAGGCACCCAGAATGAGGCCTTCTCGCTTCGGTTTTCCTGTACGTCTCATCACCGCATCATACCGATTGCGCGCGTATGCGCCAGTACATTGCGTCAAGTCCGACTTGATGCAACTTTGGCACGAGATGTTATTGCTTGAGACCGAGGCCGGTACGGATAAGATACATATTGATGCCGATGAGGACCGCGATGAGAACGACCAGCACGCTCATGCACGTCCATATCGAGATGTCGGAGAAGCCGAGGAATCCGAAACGGAAGCCGTTGATGAGGTAAAAGATGGGATTCACGTAGGTCACGTACTGAGCGATCGGCGGAAGCGAATGGATCGAATAGAACACGCCGCCGAGATAAGTGAGCGGCGTGAGGACGAACGTCGGCACGATGTTGATCGCGTCGATTGATTTGGCATAGACGCCGTTCACCAGTCCCGCAAGTGCGAAGATGACCGCAGTGAGAACTGCAAAGAGAAAGATGATCGCGACGTGCGACATCGCCAGATGCATGCCGGTGAAGAAGATCGAGACGAGAAGAACGATCGCGCCGACGAGGACTCCGCGGATCACGCCACCCGAAACGAATCCCGCGATCATGAGCCACGGTGGCATCGGGGAGACGAGGAGCTCGTCGATCGAACGCGCAAAAAATTTGGATTGGAAGAAGGTGAATGAAGAGTTGGCGTATGCATTCGTCACGATCGCCATCATGACGAGTCCCGGCACGACGAACTGCATGTAGGGGACGCCCTGCATCGAGCCGATCCGAGAGCCGAGCACCGATCCGAAGATAAGAAAGTACAAACCTGAGGTGATGACACTTGGTAAGAATGTCTGCACCCAAATGCGGAATATGCGCACGACATCTTTGCGCATCATGGTGTAGAACGAGGTCCAGAGTTGGTAGGGTTGCATAGCGTTAAGCGATTAGCGTGTAGCGTTTAGATCGACCTTTCGGATCATCGAGGTAAGCATTTTCTGAACCTCTTCTAATAACAATTTTGCGCGACTGGAGTCAATGTTGCGGTGAACGGATTCAGCAATCAGAACCTGCGTTTCTAATTCAGCGGCAGAGCCGTCGGCAATCCTCAAGAAGTGAACAAAATCTTTCTTTGTGCCTCTGCGGTGGCCTTCTGCAATGTTTGAAGGTATTGAGACCGCGGCTCTGCACATTTGACTTTGCAATCCAAAAGCTTCTTTCGCCGGTAGATTCTTTGTCATGGAATAAACTTCTTTCGCGAGATCAACTCCGCGTTGCCAAACGATTAGTTCCTTAAATGATTTTATGTACATATCTCGTTTCTATACGCTAAACGCTCTCCGCTTCTCTTACTTTTCTGCCGTTAATTTCAAAAATACTTCCTCAAGCTTGCCGCCGCGGAAACCATCACGTTTCGATTCGTCGCTGCCGTGCTTTTCGAGCACGTCGTGCATCGTGCCTTGCTCGATGATCTCGCCCTTGTTGATGATCGCGACATGTTTGCAGAGCTGCTCGGCTTCTTCGAGATAATGTGTCGTAAGAAGGATCGTGAGACCGCGTTTGCTCAATCCCGAAAGGTAGTCCCACATCGAACGGCGCAGTTCGACGTCAACGCCCGCGGTCGGTTCGTCGAGGATGAGGAAACGCGGCTCGTTGATGAGCGCGCGGGCGATCATAAGACGACGCTTCATACCGCCAGAAAGCGTGCGACTTTGTTCTCGCATTTTGTCGGCAAGACCGAGATCTGCAAGAAGTTTTTCCGCACGCGCCGTGGCCACGGATCGCGGGATACCGTAATAACCACCCTGATTGACCACGATATCGAGCGGTTTCTCAAACGGGTTGAAATTGACTTCTTGGCCGACGAGCCCGATCTGCATCTTGGCCTGCGCAGTCTCTCGGTCGATGTCATGACCGAAGACCGAAACGGTTCCGCTCGTCTTGTTCACGAGTCCGGTCGTGATGCCGATGATCGTCGTCTTGCCCGCACCATTGGGTCCGAGCAATGCAAAGAAATCTCCCTCAGCGATCGTGAGGTCGATACCTTTGAGAGCTACGACGCCGTTGCTGTAGGTCTTCGTAAGGTCTTTTATTGAGAGTGCGGGATTTGCCATAGTATGACGGATAGTTGCACGATTTTAGCATAGAAAAGATGAAGATGTGCAATCAACTCATTCGGTCGCGAGCGTATTGTCGTGGATCGCGACGCCCTATGAACTTACTGCTTTATGATCGGAGTGAAATCAGACCATTGTTCGATACGGAAGGCACGAATATCACGTACCGAAAGTGCAAACCATGGCAGCGCTTTGAGAGCCATGATGGCTTGGAAGAGGCGAGCCATGTCTTCGCTTTTGGTGACATAGACGCTACCCTGTATCCGTTCGAATCCGAATTTCTCAAGGGTAGTGGCAATGTCGTTGTATGCTTGCGTAACACTCGTCGGATGACGTTTGCTTGTCTCGGCTACTACCAAATCAAACGTAATCGCGAACATAGGCGGCAGTATCAATTGGTAGGATCATTCCGCACATCAGCAATCGGATACAGCGTTTCCTCGTTGGTATCAAGCACACGGATTAGCACCGATCTGTCATCAACCTCACGAAGAACCTCATAGAGAACGCCGTTTGTGCCAAAACGGTGTACCGCACCGACCTTCGGTCGCGCGAGAAGAGAGGTTCCTCGAATGTCAGTTTCCATATGGAAATTGTAGCATCTCTTTAGCGGGCGGCAATGAATGGATCATACGAAATAGTACCGGTAGAAGGAGATATGGGGACGATATGCGATATGGGGCTGTTCAGTACTGTGAAATTTTCGCCGCATTTCGATTCAATCTGCCGCGAGGGGATAATGCGGGATAGGCGCACCCAGTTCTTGAGACTCGCCATGTCGTGGTTGCAGATCTTCGCAATGCCTTTAGGTTGAGACTGCAGAATTATTCACAGTGGGGATTGTAATATCTCTAGTGTCCCGAGGTATCCCAGTCCGTGCTGACTTCGGGGAATTTTGAGAGTTTTTCCTTGAAAAGATCCATGATCTTATCGAGTGATTCTTGTGTTTTTGCCTCGAAGCGCAGTACAAGTGTCGGAGTGTTGGAAGAGGCACGGACGAGGCCCCAACCACCTTCAAGGTAGACGCGCGCACCGCTTATGTCGATGACCCGGTACTTTTCATCTTTAAATTCTTGCACCAGTTGGTCGACGATCCTGTATTTATCCTCATCGGTTGTTTTCACCTGGATGGTCGGTGTGGAAACATAATATGGCGTGTCAGCGATAAGTTCTGAAACCGGTTTATTTTGACTCGACACATATTCGAGCATCTTCAATGCGGCGAAAAGGGCGTCATCGAAACCGTAGAAATCTTGGGCGAAGAAAATGTGTCCGCTCATCTCACCGGCAAGTGCCGCGCCTGATTCTGCAAGCTTCGATTTGATATATGAGTGTCCCGTCTTCCACATGATGGGTTCGCCACCATGTGCCGTAATATCTTCCGGCAATGCTTCGGAAACCTTCACATCGAAGACGATCTTTGCGCCCGGCTGTTTCTTCAAGACAAGTCGCGCGAGTAATGCGATGTAACGATCGGGCCAAACTGTTGCGCCTTTTTCGTCGGTGATACCGAGACGATCACCGTCGCCATCGAACGCCATGCCGATATCACATCCGTTCGCGACAGTCTGCGCACCTGTATCTTCCATCATAGCGATACCATCCGGATTGGCAGTGTAATGCGGGTATGTCGGATCGACATCAGTGTAGTGTTCGACCACCTCGACACCGGCTGCGCGTAGAATCTTCGGTGCAAAAAGTCCCGCGGTGCCGTTGCCTGTGTTTACGAGGACCTTGATCTTAGAAGTGATGGGCGCACGCGCGACGAGGTCTTTCACATATTCGTCAAAGATCTCAACTTTTCGCACCGTTGCTGATCCGTTTACGTACGCCTCCTGCTCGATGATCGAATAGAGCTCTTTAATCTCATCCGGAAGGAGAGTTTTTGACAAATCCGTTCCGAGCTTCAGTCCATTCCAGCCGGCAGGATTATGGCTCGCCGTTATCATGCAGAGTCCCTTCACCTTGAGATGATACTGTGCCCAATAGCTCATCGGCGTGGTTACGAGACCGATGTCAACAACATTAATACCTGATTCCAAAAACGCCCGCTTTGCCTGTGCGTGGAACGCTTCTGAAGTCGCGCGCGCGTCGTGCCCGACAACGACTTCGGTTATATTCTTATCCCGCAATATTTTTCCAAACCCCCGCGCGATGTGATAGATCGAATGTTCATTCAGCTCATCTTCCGACTCGCGGCCGCGGATATCATACTCCCGGAACATCGTTCGCTTCAGGGTCGCCATAGGTAGTTTTAGTCCTTAATAAATGGCAAGTTTCCCAAAAAGTCGTCCTTGCCGACATCAATGCCGTTCTTGCGGAGGATCGCGTAGGCGGTTGTCAGGTGGAAATAGAAATTCGGAATGAGATACTGCGTCGCATAATCGAAGCCCGTCATGTGCTTGCTCTCCCAATAGGGAAGTGTGACCTTGATCGCTTCCTTGCCGATGATCTGCTCCGGCTTGAGCGACTTCACGAACATGAGCGTCTTATCGATACGAGCCTGCAATTCTGCGAACGTCGTCTCGGTATCCTCGAACTTCGGGATCTCGATCTCAGCGAGGCGTGCGGCGCCACCCTTTGCGTTGTCGCAGACTACCTGCACTTGTCTTGTGAGCGGGAATTGATCGAAGATGAGGTGATCATTCAAAAGCGCAGATTCGAAATCAGCCCATGAGAGTTTCTTCGCATCGGCATGTTGTTTGCCTTTTGCAAGAACACCCTTCAGAGCCTCGAGTGCTTTGATCATCGGCGGGACGGTTGTCGTGTAGAGATTTGTTTCTTCCATATCGTATGTTTTAGACGATTAAATAATTTTGGTACGTTGAGACAGTGTATCTGTTTAAACCAGGCTGGCAATGGAGGCGATTGATTTTATCTGAGGAATCTCAAATAGAATGCGCCAAAAACCAGGACGATGCCGATATTCGCGATGAGCCGCTCCCAGAAACGATCTCTGAAGAACAGTACGTCGACCGCAACGATGGTCGCTATCATGGCCGCTATGCAAACGACGAGCAATATTTTAGAGGTACTCATGCATGCCAGTATACCGTACGGATGAGGGCTGGGATGGTGTTGGATTTTTTATAGACAGAAGTAAAAATATGTTATATAGTAGACTTCGCTTGTAGGAGGCATGAGATGTGTGACCAGGATGAAAAAATCCAAAGAGGTAGACCCATTAGAGGTGTACCACGCGGGGTGAGGTTGCGTAACTTTTTGCTCAATTTGAGTAATCACGATCACGAACTCTTAGATGAAATAGTAGAGATTTTGTGTTTGGACTCAAAGGCAGCTGCCGTTCGCCAAGCAATACGCGAGCTTTACGAAAGATTGACGCAAAAACCATAAGAACTCGCCTTGAGGCCCTATTGAATCTGATGGGGCCTTCTTTTTTGACGATTGGTAGGACAATAGGATTAGAAACTTCGAAGTAATTACTTCGAAACCGAATCCTGCTTCAACGTCTTCAGTGCCTCTTCGACAGTCGTCATGAATTGCGCGGGGAAGATGATGGTGGAATTCTTTTCGGTTGCGATCTCGGCCATGGTCTGGAGCGTGCGGAGCTGAAGGGCGACCGGATGTGCGGTGATGATATCCGCTGCTTGGCCCAGCTTGACCGATGCTTGAAATTCTCCCTCGGCAGCGACGATCTTGGCACGGCGTTCGCGCTCGGCTTCGGCTTCCTTGGCCATCGCGCGCTGCATGTTGTCAGGTAGCTGGATGTCTTTGATTTCGACGGCCGTCACCGACGTGCCCCAGGGCTCGGTGTGGCCGTCGATGACGGTCTTGATCTCCTCGTTGATCTTCGCGGTCTCGGCGAGTAGCTGGTCGAGCGAGAAGCGGCCGACGACATTGCGCACGGTCGTCTGACTGATCTGATTGATCGCATTGTAGACGTTCTCGATGGAGATGACGGCCTTCTCCGGATCGCTGATCTTGTAGTAGGCGACGGCGGCGATATCGATCGAGACGTTATCTTTGGTAATGATCTTCTGTGATGGGATCTGCATGGTCACGGTGCGCAGCGAGATGCGCGTCATCGACTGGAAGGGGACGAAGATCATCGTAATGCCTGCTTCACGCACGCCGGCAAATTTGCCGAGCGTGAACACGACGCCTCGTTCGTACTGATTGAGGACACGGATTGAGGTAAGAGCGTAAAAGGCTAAGATTCCGAGGATGGTGTAAAGCATAGGCGTATCGAATTAACTTTTAATTTTTAAACCTGCTTGCGGCGTCGATTGCCCCAATCGTTCCGCCGTTGTATAAAAACTATAGCACAAAGATCGAAATGATGTGTCGAGCGGCGCCGAACATGTCGAGCACCGATATTAGACATAGTTTTCGAAGTATTTTAACTGTTTTCGTGTCATACCAAAGCGATTATGTCACCCCTGCAAAGCGAAAATGTCACCCCCCAATGAGTAACGATGGTGAGCATACCAGCTCACCATTTTTGCTCCATGACAGACGACATACTCACCCCCGAAGAACGAGCGCGATATACC
>CAINVT010000069.1 GCA_903854215.1 uncultured bacterium
GACGTGGCACAAAGGCGACTGTCACAAATAATGGGTACATTATTTGTGGAAGAGCCCTTAGTTGCTTCAGATGATTTCCGGATGACAGTTCCGGCATTGTGATATACTTCCCATACAAATTATTTGTTAAGCGCATGAGAAGTATGTCTACGCAACCAACTGTAACCATTTATTCGACCCCGTCCTGCCACTTTTGCCATGCGGCAAAAGATTTCTTCACTGAACATAACGTCACCTTTACCGACTTCAATGTAGCGACCGATCTCCCGAAGCGTCAGGAAATGGTGGAAAAGACCGGCCAGATGGGCGTCCCCGTGATCGTCGTTGGTGACGAAGTCATCATCGGATTCAACGAGCCGCGATTACGTGAGGTGCTCGCGATTGCATAAAAGACTTTCAGTTTTGCTCGGAGCCGCGTATGCTAGGATTGCATACGCGGCTTTTCGCGTAGTCCCATAGCCCCCGTAGCTCAATGGATAGAGCAGTCGCGTCCTAAGCGAGAGATGTAGGTTCGATTCCTACCGAGGGCACCAGTTAGATCGCATGATTAAGGTGTGTTGTTGATAAGAGTTCGTAAGTTGGGTATTTTGTGCTTCAATGCATTTGATGACTACTCTAGGTAGGAGGATTGCAATCGTCGGTGTAAGTGCTTCCGGAAAATCTTGGTTCGGACGTGCGCTTGCTGACAAGACAAAGCTCCCATTAACCCACACGGACATGGTTATGTGGGAGCCTGGCTGGAACTACGTTGGAGATGAGAAAACAGTAAAAACACTCAAAGAGGTAAGTTCTAAGGAAAGCTGGATTATCGAAGGTTACATAGATAAGGATGCTTTTGATGCAGTGCTGAACCAAACCAATTCTATAATTTATCTCGATTACGCTCGATACATACCTGCCTTGAGATATATCAAGCGGTCGTTTATGCATCGTACGCACCCTCGACCAGAACTCAAGGGTAGTCCTGATACTTTCAGTTTTGAATTTCTGAAGCGCGTATGGGATAAGCGCGAGGTTTATCACCTGAACAAGTTCTTCGAAAATATGTCGGCTCCAGAGAAGGTTATTAGGTTAAAGTCTCCCAAAGAGGCGTCGGATCTTGTTAAATCCATCTAGTCCGAACAGCACACGTTGATAGTAATGGTATAATCTGGTCCATATGGATCCAAATATTCAGAATGAAGTGCGCGAGATGTTGCGTCTTACCCGTGAGAACAACGAGATGTTGCACCACATGCGGCGCAACGCCTTCCTTGGCGGCCTTATCAAATTCATCCTGTATGCAGCGTTCCTGCTCGCACCGATTTGGTTCTATATGACGTATTTGAGCGGTTCGATGAATACGCTCATCAATGACCTCAATAAGATACAGGGGACGACGACTGCGGCGCAGACGCAACTCTCCGGGTTTCAGAATGTGATCAAAAGCATCGAGTCGCATCTGCCGAGCTTCATGCAAACACCGACGGCTACGAGTTCGACCGCTCAATAGTTCGGGCGTGGTAGAATAGGAAATCTATGGACATGGACAAGGACACTCAAAATATCTCAAAAAACCTCGATTTCATCATCGAGCACATGGCGACGAAGGAGAATGTCGTCAAGCTTCGTACAGAGGTGAAAAAGGATATTGGGGATCTTCGCACGGAAGTGAAAAAGGATATTGGGAAGCTTCGTACGGAAGTGAAGAAAGATACTGTTAAACTTCGTACGGAAGTTAAGAAGGATATTGGGGATCTTCGTACAGAAGTGAAAAAGGATATTGGTGATCTTCGTACGGAGTTGAAGGGGGATATTGTCGAGCTTCGCACGGAAGTGAAGAAGGATATTGGGGAGCTTCGTACAGAAGTGAAAAAGGATATTGGGGAGCTTCGTATGGAGTTGAAAGGAGATATTATCGAACTGCGTACAGAATTGACGGGAGAGATCGACAGCGTAAATGCAAGTATTGGTGGTCTGAAAATGGACATTGCCGAACTCAAGGTTGGTTTGAAATCGGTTGAAAGTAAAGTATCAGGTATCGACAAGCGGCTCGATATCGAGTCTGGACATCGTGACGATCTGAAGATTCCGTTACGAGTCATAGATCTGGAGACGAAGGTGTTCGGAAAGTCGCGCGAGCCCGAAGTTTCTGTATAAAAAATAAGATTTTGAGGCATTGCATAGTTGTACCAACGAGCGTACAATGAGTATATGAATACAAGACGTGTTCAAGCACACGATTTGCGGTTGCGGGGAATGAGCTACAATGAAATACGATTGAAGTTGGGCGTCCCTAAATCGACACTCTCCTCGTGGTTACGTGATGTGCCATTACCGGAAGAGGCGAAAGGTCGGATCGATGAGAAAAGCCGGCTAGGTGTGGTCAATGGGCTGATTAAGCGAAATAAAGAACAAACATCACGTGCGCAAGAGAAGGCCAGAGCGATTCGTGATGGTGCGGCTCGTGAGATACATGCGCATGTACGAAACAATCTTTCCCTCATAGGTATCGTTTTATATTGGGCGGAAGGATACAAGAGATTGCGGGTGACCAATGGTATTGAGCGTACGGGACATGCAATCAGTTTTGTGAACGCGGATCCGGAAGCAGTACGAATATTCGTTCGTTTTCTTATCGAAGTGTTACATGTTGATAAGGAAGACATTCGCATCAATATGAGATTGTATAAGACAATAGATGAACAGGGTGCGAAAAAATACTGGCAGAAGGTGACAAGTCTTTCGGATATGAATTTCCGAAGCAAGACAACGTACCTGGTCAGTGGCGCGAGCAAAGGTAAACGACCCATTAACAGACTTCCATACGGTACCCTGCAGGTAGAAGTCTATGATACCGAGAAATTTCATAGACTCTTAGGTTTGATTGAAGGAGTGAAGAAAAGTTGGTAGTATGCATATGTTCTGCTTGGGTAGCTCAGCTGGTAGAGCGCGTCCCTGAAGAGGATGAGGTCCCCGGTTCGATCCCGGGCCCAAGCACCGAACGTAGTGAGATGATTGGGGTCGGGATAGGGAGGGGGTCGGGGAACGGGAGTTCCCCGCGCAGGAAGGTGAGGGTGCGGATTAAGGAGCACCCGCAAGACTTTGCGAGCCGCTTGCGGCCGCAAAGTGTACAGCTTCTGTAAGAAGTGGGAAAACGTGGGCTACCGATTTGCCTGCGCTTGCGCAGTTGCAAATCGAAGTACCCTTGCGGTATTTCCCAAGACCTGGGGCCCAAGCACAAACGAAATAAATTCTATTGCTGGCTTGTCGTCGCGGGGGTCGGGCGATTGAGGAAACCGTGCATATAGGGTGCGCGTTGCAGGATCGGCAAGAAGGCGCTCGCGAGTATTGAGGCGAGGATCGTTGAACCGATGACGAACCCGACACCATAGACGAGTGCAGCGGTAAAAATGTGCCGCCAAGAATTCTGCCGCGCTATCTTTTCGTTCAGACTTTCGAGTTGATCAATGATCTGTTTGTGCTGTTCGGGTGTCATTTCTTGCATATTATTTTCTTATTATAATCCTAACGTAAATGTCATCGGCGCACTCGTTTTGACAAGCCACTTGGAAGTGTCGAGCTTGATATCGCGTAGTTTGCCGAGCTCCTTATATTTTAAGACATTATTCTTCATCGCGTAATCAAAAAGATCGCGCGTCAGCTTCACATCTTGGATGCAGTATTCGCGGACTTTTTCTACTTCGCCGTTTCGCCACCAGACGACCGACTGCCCGCCCTTACCGTCGAGCTTCTTGTCGTTCAACGTGCCTTCAGCCAAGGTGTCGAGCTTGAGCCGGCGACCGATCACACCTTGTACTTCTTTCATAAGATCGAGACTTTTGATCTTGGAGAGATCGCCGGGATAATATTTGTTCAAAAGGGGAATATCGAAATGATCGGAGTTGTAGCCAATGAGAAGATCGGCTCGTTCGAGAATCGGCCACAATTTCGGCAGTTCATCCACGAGATAGCTCGAATACTCACCGGTCTCGGAATCATGGATGCAGACGATCGCTATGGTGAGATCGGCGGGATCATTGGATCCCGTATCGGTGATCCAGTTGGCTGTTTCAATATCAAAGGTGATCGCGCGCATACATGAGGTTCTAGGGACTAGTTGCTAGGGGCTAGACAATACATAATACTGCATTCTTGGTTTTTCCTAGAAGCTATTCACTCGCATCTAATCCAAGGAACTAAAGAGATGCTCCGCGATGCGGTCAGCAGCGAGTGTTGTTTCTGCTCCAGATGCAAGGTTCTTGATCGTATAGCGGCCGCTGTCGCGCTCCTGTGTGCCGATAGCAATGACGAAGGGAATCTTCATTTTGTCGGCTTGGCGCACTTGATCGCCGATGCGCTTGCCGGAAATATTGACGGCGACGGTGATGTCTTCACGTCGCAAGTCCTGCGCGAGACGCTGTGCATGCGGCATGGCGCTCTCGTCGACGACGCAGAGCATAAGCTCGGTCGCCGGTGCATAGGCGGGAATCAGATTGTGGCTTTCGAGAAAATCGCGCGCCGTCACATCGCCCATTGCGAAGCCGACGGCCGGGATCGGGTCACCGCCAAAAAGTGAGAGAAGATTGTCATAGCGACCGCCACCCATCATGGCACGGCGATTGCCTTCGGCTGTGTCGAAAACCTCGAACACCATGCCGGTGTAGTAATCGAATCCGCGCGTGATCTTCGTGTCGACGATCATGTTAGCAACCCCCATATGCGCAAGTTCGACGCGCAATGCTTCGAGATATGCGGTCGAGGTCGTGCGGTCGAGGTGATCGATCAGAGTGTCGGCCGCTGAGCTATCGATAATTTTTGAGAGCTCACCTTTGAAATCGTCGATCTTTGCGCGACGGTCCAAAAGCCGTGTGATCTCGGCACGTTTGTCCGTTTCGATATTCACGGTGTCATAGATCGTATCAAGAATGCGGCGATCGGAGACGCGGATTTCAAAAGCGCTTTCTTCCGCTCCAAGACCCCTCATGAGCGCGTGAGCAATCGCGATGATTTCAGCATCGGCAGCGACACCGGACACACCGATGAGATCAGTATTGAGTTGCCAGAACTCGCGCACGCGTCCGTGTTGGGGGCGTTCGTAGCGGAAGAAATTTTGCACCGAATACCAGCGAGCAGGGAAGGGAATCTCACGTGATCGCGCTGCGATCATGCGCGCGACCGTCGGCGTCATTTCGGGGCGGAGTGAGACCTCGCGATCGCCACGATCGATAAAGGTGTAGGTCTGTTCGTTAACGATCTCTTCAGACGTTTTTGAACGGTAGAGCTCGGCACTTTCAAGAATCGAGGCGTTGTACTCTTCGTAACCGAAAAGTTCGCACACACGTTCCATGTGTTCGAAGATATAGCGTTGTATGAATTGATCCTCCGGATAGAAATCGCGAACACCTTTATAGGGTTCCGTTGAGACTTTGTCGCCTTTTGCCATGGGAGCTAGTATATAGCCACGAGCTTCGAGTGGCTAGCTGCTAGCTTCTAGTTAGTCCAATAAAGCGATTACATAATTTCCTAGCCCCTAGCCCCTAGCCCCTAGCCCCTAGCAGCTAGCGCCATGGTATACTCTCGTGTCTATGAAAAAAGAAACATCAGCGCGCACAACCGACCCGCGTTTCGTCGTGAAGAAGTCCGGTCCCGGCAAAGGGCAGGGACTGTATGCGGTCGCGGCTATCAAGAAAGGGGACTTTATCCTCGAATATGTCGGAAAGAAAATTCCTACTTCGCTCGCCGATACGTTGGCTACGCGATATCTTTTCGAGATCGACAGTGACTGGACCATCGACGGTTCGGAACGATCCAATCAGGCTCGCTATATCAACCACTCATGCGATCCGAATTGCGAAGTCTATATCGAAAAGGGCCGCATCATGATCTATGCTATCAAGAACATCTCGGCAGGCGGCGAGCTCAGTTACGATTACGGCGAGGAATATTTCGACGAATTCCTCAAACCGGTCGGCTGCCGCTGTGCGAGCAAAAAGTGTCGTGAGCCGGCGAAGGAATGATTGATATGGGAACCGTTGTCGTTTGTTTTCCACAATCGCAACAAATCAGTTTGGTTGAATCGTATCATTATGCTAGTATAATCGTATCAATTTGATACGAAAAATATGGATATTTCTTCAAGAGAGCAAAAAATCATCGACATCTTGCTGGGACATGACTCCCTCCAATCGTCCGACATTCATGAAATGCTTGTTGCGCGCGCGGAAGATGTCTCGCTCGTGACGGTGAAGCGTGCGTTATCCGATATGGCGGCACGGGGTATTCTCCGAGCGAGCGGGTTGGGGCGATCTTCCTCCTACGAGATCAGCGTCCTCGGGAGGATATTTTCGAACATTGATGCGCAGGCATATTGCGCTATCGAACCCGATCACCGCTACGGACAGAAGCGATACAATCACGATCTGTTCAAAGGGATACCCGATACCATCTTCTCTCTCGAGGAATTAAAGAGACTCGAAGACGCGACGGCCGAATATACCCGCCGGACGACTGATTTACCTCCGGCAATACAAAAGAAAGAGTTGGAGCGTCTCGTAATCGAACTCTCGTGGAAATCCTCCAAAATTGAAGGCAACACCTACACACTCCTCGACACGGAGAAACTCATCTTGGAAAACAAAAAAGCTCCGGGGCATACCAGCGATGAGGCGCATATGATCCTTAATCATAAGGATGCGTTCAATTTCGTGCGCGAGAATGCGTCCTCGTTCAAGACACTTTCTCGGGCGCATATCGAAGAGTTGCACGCGATTCTCGTAAAAGATCTGAACGTCGGAGCGGGGCTTCGCAAGCGGGTGGTGGGCATCACCGGTTCCCTCTATCAGCCGCTTGATAACCAGCACCAGGTGCGTGAAGGGCTGGAAGCACTTATCGAGGCGGTCGCACGGATGCAGACACCGTATACGAAAGCGCTCTTGGCGCTGTTGGGCATTAGCTACCTGCAGCCGTTCGAAGACGGCAACAAGCGCACGGCGCGGCTCCTTGCCAATGCAATCCTTCTTGCGTATGCATGTGCTCCGCTTTCGTATCGGAGCGTTGAGGAGAGTGAATATCGCGAAGCGACACTCGTGTTCTATGAGATAAACTCAATCGTTCCATTCAAGAAGATATTCATCGATCAGTATGATTTCGCCGCACGGAACTATGCCGTCAAATAATGATGGGTACCGATTCACCACATCCTCTGCACTGCGCATCGAGGCCGCAAAATAATACTTCTGCGGGTATGTGCCATATCTTTTTGAGATCGACGGCTTGGAACGATCCAATCAAGCCCGCTATATCAACCATTCATGCGACCCGAATTGCGAGGTCTATATCGAAAAGAGCCGCATCATGATCTATGCCATCAAGAATATCCCAGCGGGCGCCGAACTTTCATACGATTATGGTGAGGAATATTTCGACGAATTCCTCAAGCCGGTCGGCTGCCGCTGCGCCACCAAAAAATGCCGCGAACCGGCGAAGGAATGTACAATATAATAGACGTACCGGACAATCGAGTGCGTGTATCATACGAGGCGGTCTTCTTTTGTGGATCGATTGATTTCAGCGCGCACTGTCTGCCTGGATGTGGTATAATGCATACATGACGGAGTTGCAAGAATTCATCAAAAATCGTCCGCAGCTCATCTGGTACGTCAAGGATTATGAGCATCTCGGTGAAGAATCAATCGTCGAGCACGTCTTGAATTACGGCGATTGGGACGATTTCCAGGAAATGATCCGCATCATGGGTATCGAACGCGCGGCCGCGATATTCCGCGAGCAGGCGTTCAAGAAGCGGACGAATTATCACGAAGAAGTCAGTCGCTATTTCCAGAAATATTTTGACGCCCGCACCTCATCTGTGTATGCGTAGAGAAATTCTTACCCCAGAACAACAGACACTTCTGCCCGCGTTAAAAGTGTTTTCAGCTGATTTTGGGCTGGTCGGAGGGACGGCAGTCGCACTCCAAATCGGCCATCGCGAATCGATCGACTTCGATCTCTTCACCAAGGATCCCGGATATGAATTCGATGCATCGGATCTGCGACGACGATTTTCTCGGCTATCGATCATTGGTTCAATCATTCGAGAACGTGATGTGGAACTTACGTTGCATACCCAGACCGGTATCCAGGTGACCTTTTTCCACTTCCCACATGCGATTCCTTTTACCGAGACTATCGATCGCGTGCTCGACATGCCGAATCTGCTTACGCTTGCTGCGATGAAGGCATATGCGCTCGGTTTCCGATCGAAGTGGAAGGATTACGTCGATCTCTATTTCATCATGCATGACTTCCATTCACTCAACGAGGTCAGTATCCGTGCGAAGGAACTGTTCAAGGGCGAATTCAACGAACGACTTTTCCGCCAACAACTCGGTTTTTTTGAAGATATTAATTACAAAGAACCCGTTACCTACAAGCCCGGCTTTGCCGTACCCGACGAAGATGTCAAGAAATTCCTGTCCGAGGTGAGCGTGAGTTAGCCGCAACCACTTGGTCGACGGCTCGGAACGATCGAATCAGGCACGCTATATCAACCACTCATGCGATCCGAATTGCGAAGTCTATATCGAAAAGGGCCGCATCATGATCTATTCCATCAAGAATATTCCAGCAGGCGGCGAACTCAGTTACGATTACGGCGAAGAATATTTCGACGAATTCCTCAAACCAGTCGGCTGCCGCTGCGCGAGCAAAAAGTGTCGTGAGCCGGCGAAGGTCTGATTATTTGGCGGACTCGCTCTCGATTGTTTATTTGCCCTGGTATCTCGATCAAAGTGAAGATAGTGTAGAATTGGCCCGATGCCACATGCTCGAAGATTTATTTTTGGACCTTACCGGGTCGATATGGATCGCTCGACGATCACCTATACCTACTATGTCGATGTTGATGGAGGAGGTCGCGAGACATATTGCGACGTGGTTCAATTTCCCGGTGCCACGCGGGATATGTGGAAGCACATTCCCAAAAGGTTGCTAACGTCTTTGCTCGAAAGTCTGTGCATCATGTGCGGCATTAATTATTGGAAGATCCATTGTGCTCCCGAAATAGTCATCGAAGGATTTTCTCTCACCCGCGAACAGGCGGAATTTTGGGACGAAGTATATACGAAGGGTCTCGGCGAATTTTTCTATCGATCTCAAATCGACTTTCGAGGACTGATTTCTTTTCCATACAAAACAACATGGCTGCCACGCCAGTACTCCGCTCGTTTCCCTCGATCGGCTCGACTGTTGCTCCTCAACGGGGGCGGTAAGGATTCAATCGTATCCGCTGAACTTCTCAAGGCGCGCGGTATGGAGTTTGATCTATTTGCGTTGAATCCCATCGGTTTGCAAAACAAAGTTGCGGAAAAAATCGGACATCCGCAGATCGTCGCCAATCGATGGAGTGATCAGAAGAGATTTTATATAACGGAGATCAAGAAAGTCGCCTCGGGCTTCCCATCGATTTCTACAGCGACATTCATCGCCCTGCTGGCGGCGGCCCTACACGATTATCGGTATGTCGTCCTTTCCAATGAGTCGAGCGCCGACATAGGGAATCTTGACTATCTAGGTCTCTCGGTGAATCACCAGTGGAGCAAATCATCAGAATCGGAATCGTTGCTAGGGAATTACATACGGGATTTCATTTCTCCAGATGTTGTACAGTTTTCGTTGCTGCGCCAACTTAGTGAGATAGAGATGGTGCGGCAGTTTGTTCAATACCCAAGTTATCTCCACTCGTTTTCAAGTTGCAATATGAACTTTTTTAAAGTACACCACAATTCTGAACAGCGGGCTGATCATGCGTATTGGTGCAATGAGTGCCCTAAATGTGTTTTCATATTCGGCTGCCTTGCTGCGTTTCTACCCAAGACAGCCGTTGTAGATATTTTTGGAGCGGATCTTTTTGATGACCAAAAGCTATTACCAATATTCCGCAACCTTCTCGGTATAGAGGGATTTAAGCCGTTCGAATGCGTGGGTACTCCGGAAGAGATGATCGTCGCGATGTTTCGGGCACGTCAAACGGGTGCGTATGACGGAGAGCCGGCCATGAATTTATTTTCAAACTATGTATTGTCGAATGCCGGGATACCTATCGAAGATATGGAGAGACGGGTTTTTTCAGCGAACAGTAAGGATTCAATTCCGGAGGAATTGCGAGCAGCACTTCGATAATGAATGTCACAGAGTCGCTCTGTGCTTGATGATAGTGGCTTGCCCTTTGAAGCTCCGGTCAACGAAAAGACGATACAGACTGCTGTTCTTAGACGACTTTGCTTTCATCTACGATCGTCTGCGATTTACCGCTGGGCATTTGAGCGATAGACTCCACTAATTCTATTTCTATATCGACATGGGGCCCGACAACGTCCCTCATTTTTTTCCTTATGTAATCAGAAGTTTCCCCGGTGAATCGCTGCGACGGGATAATACGAATGAGGAGATCCGATGGTCCGGTTTTCACTATCTGAAATTGTAAAATGTGATTTGTCAGATGTCGTATAGCAATCTCAAATTCCATGCGGTCGATGGGGCGACCATCGAATTGCAAAGACGCACCTCGTCGGCCTTCGATCCATAGACGTGGAGTACACATTCCGCAGGCACAGGGTTCGAACCTCATAATTCCTCGATCTCCCGTGTCATATCGAATGAAAGGCATGTTGTAATTGATCAGATTTGTCGCGATGACCCGGCCTTCGTTCCCATCTGCGACGGCATGGCCGTTCGTATCCACTATTTCGACGAAAACCGATTCTGGGTGAATGTGCATTCCGTCATGCATATCACATTCTGTTGCGATGCCATGCATTTCCTCTGACGCGTAACGATTGTATATGTTGCATCCGATAGTAGTCTCCACGAAGTTCCGTACTTCAGGCAAGAGTATTTCACTTACCGAAAGTGCATAGGGAATATTGAGCGGTCCACGTTGATTCCGAGCCAATGCCTGGGCCATTCTGAGAAAAAAAGAAGGGTTGGTATCTATGACATCTGGATGAAACGCCCGTATCCTTTCAATGGAGTCGTCAATTTGATTCAGAAAGTCACTCCCTTTGATGAACAATACGTTTTCCCCGTAATAAATCTGTGTGCCACGTATGAACACTGAGCGTATCGATGATATCGGTTGTATACGGTTATTTTTCCACACGAGAAATCGAAAGCGTGAAAAAAAGCAATAATACGGATTCAGTATCATGTCGCTCGGGAAAAGTTGCAGCGGTTTTCCCGTACTTCCCGAAGTAGTAGTGAGAGGAGTCCGAATCGAGCGGCTGCTATCGAGATAATCGTCGAATGCATTGCCGAAATAAAAAGACTTGTCGGTTATCGGGAGCCGATGCAGGTCATCGAGCCCGGAAAAGCATTCCGGATCGATATCCAACCGTACGAGTAGTTCGTGCCAAAGCGGGACGTTGTGATACGTATGCCGTACGAGATCTCGAACGGCTTCATTCTGCCACTTCGTAATTTCGGATAAAGAACGTTGGTGCAACGTATAAAATCTCGAGAATTGCAATCGTTGCTGAAACGATTTGCGAATTGAGAACTGTTTTTTGTTCATATGAAGAACGATGGATCAGCCGTCACCTCAGCTCTCCTTTGAATACATACGCAACCGGACCAGTGAGCCAGATATCTTCGTAGGAAAGATTATTTTTTTTAAATGTAACAGTAAGATCCCCGCCGGGCATTTTGATATGACAGATATTTTCTTTTAATTTGCCAACATGGTGTGAGGCAATTGCAACAGATACGGCACCCGTGCCACACGCCATGGTTTCATTTTCGACGCCCCGTTCGTACGTACGCACCGTAAATACGTCACCTTTTTGTTCAACAAAATTTATATTAACGCCATCGGGGTCAGTGTTTCTTATCTTTTTGCCTTCTGAATCCACCGGATAGTTCTCGAGATCTTCTATAAAGATGACATTGTGCGGAGTTGTGCCAGAGCGTAAAAATATGAAACCATTACGGATACCGATCTCCGACACATTTTGCATCTTGAGTCTCACCATATCCCCATTTACTTCTGCTTCATGTACTCCATCGTTCGCGAGAAAGCGAACATGCTTCGTATCTTTGATAACCTTTAGAACAGTGGCAGCAAAATGAACGATACAACGCCCGCCATTTCCGCACATTGAACCGATTCTTCCGTCGCTATTAAAGTACACCATCTCAAAATCATAGTCAGGATTGTTTTCCAACAACAGTAAGCCGTCTGCCCCGATGCCGAAGTGGCGATGACATAAAAGCTTGATGTATTCTGCGTTTCCAACATCAAAATTCTTACTACGATTATCTATCATGATAAAGTCGTTTCCAGTGCCATGGTATTTATAGAATTCAAGCATAGGTCATATAGTATCTCTTTTGGGCGCGGACTGGCTCTCATCAACTATCGTTTGCGATTTGCCGCTCGGCATCGTTTTGATGGCAGATATGAGATCGATCGTGATCATAATGTCTTTTCCTACGAGAGGCTGCAGTGCTTCTTTGATTTTGCCTGCCGACGCCGAATCGAATCTGAGAGTTGGAATGATGCGTACGGTCAGTTCATATACACCGCTTTTTACTATCTGAAATTGGAGAATCGAAGCCATGAAGTACCTCAATTTCTTTTCAAACTCGATCCGATGGATCGGATGACCATTGAAATCGAGAGAACCTGCATACCGCCCCATAATCCATATCCGGGGAGAATACAAACCGCATTCACATCGCGTTGTCGTCATGATGCCGCGATCGCCCGTGTCATACCGGATGAACGGCATGTTGTAATTCAATAAATCGGTGACGATCACGCGGCCTTCGTTCCCTTCGGGCGTAGGGTCGCCATTCATATCGACGATCTCAACGATTACTGACTCTGGGTGAAGGTGCTGACCGTTGTGTCGGTGGCATTCCATCGAAATAGTGCCGACTTCCTCCGTCGAATATCGATCGTATACTTCACTTCTCAGGTTTGATTCTATGAAAGTGCGTGTAGTAGGGGATAACATTTCACTTGTCGAATTAACATACGGTATGTGCAAAGCTCCGAGAGGCTTTTTCGCCACTGCTTGCGCGAGCTTCAGGAGCAGGGACGGTGAGGAAATGAGCACCTCTGGTTTGAAATCAGCGATTTTCGCAATGGAATCGTTTGTGTCCTGAAGGAGATCGGAAATGGTAAGAAAGAGCTGATTTCTTTTTGGTATGAGTGTCCCTTGTAACAGCGCACTGCGAGTTTCCGAAAGGGATTGTAATCCTCGTCCCTGTTGGGCGAGGAAACGGAAATGGGCGAAATTTGAATAATATGGATGGAAATACTTATCACCGGTATAAAATTCAAATGGTATGCCCGTGCTCCCGGAAGTCGTATGCAACGTGGTGCGGATCGCTCCGCTATTGTCAGTGTACTCTTCGCTCACTTTTCCCATGAAATCTTTTTTGCCGATGATTGGCAGTAATCTCAAATCGTCGGTGTTTCGTATTGCGGCAGCGCTACCAACGCGCTCCTTCAAAATCGTATTCCACATCGGAATGTTTCGCTCCGCATGATGGATGAGATCGCATAGCGCGTCATCCTGCCATTTTTTAATATCTGGCATGGATTGCAGATAGAGCCTATAGAAACGCGCTTCTCGCCATCCTTTTTGTATCCGGTCGAACAACATGTATTTTGATGGTTTACGAAGAATATGAGTATTCAGGCTTGGATACTCTCGTCAACGGTTGTTTGTGATTTGCCGCTCGGCATCGGGGTGATGCTCGAAACGAGTTCGACGTTGATATTGACCCGTTCCCCGGTTAGTTCTCGCATGTCTCGTTTTATATGCTCTTCGGTCGTCATATTAAATCCGGGTACCGGAATAATGCGCATGAGAAGTTCATCCGGTGTCCGCTTCACGACCTGATATTGGAGGACACTGCTCATATAGCAGTTCATCTTTGTCTCAAATTGCATCCGATGGATCGTCCGTTCATAGAACTGCAGGAATCCCGCATATCGTCCCTTGATCCATATCCGCGGCGTATACAAGCCGCATTTGCATCGCACCGTCGTCATGACGCCGCGATCGCCCGTGTCATACCGGATGAACGGCATGTTGTAATTCAATAGATCGGTGACGATTACGCGGCCTTCTTGGTCTTCAGGGATGGAATCGCCATTCATATCGACGATCTCAACTATTGCTGACTCTGGAAGCAGATGCTGTCCGTCATGTCGTTCACATTCGACGGCTATCGTTCCTACTTCTTCGGTCCCGTAACTATCATATACTTCGCAGCCAAGTGTGGCTTCTATGAACGCACGGACACTCATCTGGAGCATTTCAGCGGTAGAAATCACGTATGGAACGGAAATAGCGTCATCTGGATTTTTGCCGACAGCCTGTGCGAGTTTGAGCAGTAATGATGGGGGAGCATATATCGCTTCTGGTTTGAAATCGCGGATTTTTGTCAGTGCGGCACCTGTATCTTGAAGGAATTCAGAGATACCGATATATAATCGGTTTGGAATAGTATTGGACGTTACTCGTATTCGCACATTCCGCATTTTTGAGAGAGACTGCAAGGAACGGCGTTTGTGAGCTAGAAAACGGAACGTGCAAAAATGCGAGTAGAGCGGGTCAAAGTATTTATTGCTTGGAAAAAATTCGAACGGTTTCCCCGTACTGCCGGACGTCGTTGATTCGCGAGTAAGAATTCTCCTGCTGTTGTCAGTATATTCATCCGATGGTTTCCCGAGAAAATCATTTTTTCCGATTATGGGTAGTAACCGCAAATCACGCGTACTGCGTATTGCATCCGCATGAATCCCTTGGGACTTTAGAATCGCATTCCACATCGGTACATTTTTTTCTGCATAATGGATGAGTCTCTGTAACGACGCGGCTTGCCACGTATCAATTGTTGGAATGGATTGCTCATAAAGTGTGTAAAAACGAGCGTAATCAATCCTTTTTCGTATGCGGTCGAGTATCATGATGCGTCTTTGATTGCACGGACAAAACAAACAGCTTTGTCTGGTGATGTTTCGGGGATGATATCAACCACTTCGATCTCTATTTTTGTGACAGGATAGAGTATCTGTTCGAGTTGCTTTTGAAGATTCTCGCGACCTTCTTCGAAGAGCGGGCCGGGTACGATTTTAATGACGAAATGTGATGCTGATGTCTGGATTATCTGGTATTTGCGGACTACGTTCCAGTATTCATCGAAGGCAGCTGAGACATCGAGAAGCGACACCTTTCGATCACCGGGTAACGTAATGATCTCGATATTTCTTCCGAAGACGCGCATTGTCTTGAGCGTACGTCCGCATGTGCAGGCCGAATCCTCTATGATGCCGAGATCTCCCGTGTCATATCGGATGAAGGGCATGACATGATTATCGAACGTGGTAACGAAGACGCGCCCTTCTTTTCCTGCGGGAAGGGGATTCCCCTCGGCACCGATGATCTCGACATGTGCCCACTCCTCGCAAATATGTAGACAATGCTTCTCGCACTCGAATGCGAAAAAACCGAGTTCGCGGCTGACGTATGTCATGAATATCTCTGCTTTGAGCACTGATTCGATATATGCCTTCTCCGATTTTGAAAGGCCTTCTCCTGTCGCGATGATGCTGTGCACGAGAAGCGGGTTCCCAGACTCCTCGCAAAGTCGCGCGAGTTCCAGAAGAGAAGAACTGAATAGCATCAGTACCACGTTGCCTTTGAACGCAGCTAATTGTTGTCGGAGTGTCTCAATCCGGTGTTTGAGGCTGTTATACCCTCGCAAGTAAAAGTAACTGCCTTTTCGAAGCAACAGACCTTCGCGCCAACGAGATCGCAGCGTTACGATAGGGAAGCGGGCACCTTTCCCCGCAGTGATGAACATACGCTCGCAAATCGCATACAACCTGAGTCCATAATGGAAATCATGGAAAAAATGAAAGGGCTGTCCGGTCGAGCCAGATGTATGGTCTTGCCAATACGCGAAATCATTCCTCGTGTTGGTAAATTCCTCCTGCGGTAGGTCAATAAAATCTTTTTTTGATGTCAGTGGCAACTGCGTAAGCGTTGTACGACGCAGCGTGCCGGAAAAATCTATCCCTGCTTCGTCGAAAGCCTTCTTCCAGAAGGGGATCTGAGAGGCATCTACCAAAAGAGATCGAATACGTTCATCCTGAAGTCGTTCCAGTTTCTCTCGCGGCCAATATTGGCTCTCGAGAAGTGCATGCGTATCAAACCAAACTGGAATTTGTCTCAGCCATACTCGCCGGTAGATCAAAGGAAGAGTCCAAAATCGTTCATTACGGAGGCCCTTTTTTTGGAGTATCTGTTCTGCGAACATATGGACCCATTGTAAACGATGGTGGTATCGGTACAAGCACGTCGGCACTCTCGGGCCATGTGATACATATTGCAAATCGAAGTTTGGGCACTCGGAGTTAGGGGCCAAGTTCACATACATTGACAAAGTCAATTGAGATATTATAATACCGATTAGCTTGGGTGGTCCAGGCATCAGGAGGCTACCATGTTGAAGCGCTTCGGTTTCATTGTTGTGTCGCTTGTTTTCGTTCTCGGGATTGGTTGCCCCGTCTCGAATTCGATGGCAGCGAATTTTACGCCCCGCTTTGTGGATCACAAGATCTGCTGGTTTGACGGGGGAAAATCTGTCTATAGGGGAGACCATACATACAGCTATAGTTACCCCGGTACCGATGAACAACCGGGGAGATGGGGGGAATCCGATGAGGGGACAACCATCACGTTCAACAAGAGAGGATATAGGAGAACCGACAAAGTGGAGGTTGATGGCGAGAGCGTCGTTCTCACCACCGTTTTTGGTCGAGGTAAGAAAGTTTTCGGAACGTTTTGCGATAACACTTGAACAAATAGGCCGCTTCCCATCTGTTTGGGAAGCGGCTTTGATGTTGGTGGTATTTGAAGTGTGTCACGGATAGCAAATACCGTGGATTCAGGAATGTATCCGAGGTCAAATCGCACCGAAATAAAGAGCAATATGTGGCTCCTTGGTCAACTATATTTTCGTGTATAATGCCTGTCATGAGCAGTGAGAAAGATGAGTCATACAGTCAAGATGCCAGATGGCATGTGCCCGTGCTCAAAACAAGAACCGAGGTTTTGAATGAACTCGCACGACCATGTTCGCGTTTTACGTTCGATGCACGGCGATCTGGGGGTGACTGGTGGAAGGCTCAAATGGCTACGAAGTTTGATCCGCTTGCGGGGGATTCGTTGATTTTGGGGACCGATACGCCGGCGAATTGGCAGCTTTTTGCGAACTATTTATATGGTCAGAATATTCTCTCGTCACCAAAGATCTATGCGCAAGACTATCGTAATGATGTGCCGCGGTTACACGTTTCGATGGTGAATTCGATTGAGAAAACAGCTAGTGAAGATGGGGATAAGGTCAATAGGGGCGGTCTCGGGGCTTCTTTTTTTGACAAAGAGGAATCGGTATCGAAGGCATTCGGCGAACTGCTTGAGCGCTTTTTTTTGGCGAAATACAAGAATGCCGACATGATTTCTGCCTCGTATAAAGAATTGAAAAGTCGAAGGTTTGGTCCGAGACCGCTCAATATTTTCGAGCTCAATGGCTTTTTTCCGTGGCAGGAAGAAAAATTTCCGCGCTTCAAACGTTCCGAAGACGATGTATTCCGGTGGGTGCGTGCCAAAAACATTCCCGATGGAGGATTTGCATATATACCCGCGCAACTCATGTATTGGAATTACTCTGACAGTAGTGAAACATGTCTCGGAGAATCGAATACTGACGCCGCTGCTGGGCATTTCACGCGCGAAGAGGCGATTCTCGGTGGTCTCCTTGAATATATCCAACGAGATGGCTTCATGATCCATTGGCTCAAGATTGTATCGCCAAGGCGTATCGATCTGAGTACGATTGACGACTCAAAAGTGAAGTCGGTACTCGATGAATTCACGCGTTGTGGTCTTACGGTGCATCTCATCGATACGACCACTGACGTTGGCGTTCCTTCATGTGTATCAGTCTTGGTCGATGAACGAAAGGGAAAGTATCACACTATTGTAGCTGGCGGTGCCGGCTTTACGCTTCCCGATATTCTTTTGTCTGCTCTGGGGGAATTGATCGTTGTATATAATGGACAAAAATTCAATACGCAAGACGCTATATCACTTGATGGCCACGAACCATTCATTAAGCCAAAAATCGGACATATACAACGCATACGCATATGGCAAGATGCACACATGTATAAGCATATACAGCCGTTTCTCGAAGGACCGCTCATATCGGCGCAGGAATTTATGAAGGGAGTCGAACGATATGCCACCACGGAACGACGTATCGCATTTATTCTAGATCAATTTAAAAAGTTAGGTGAGGGATATGAGGCATATGTCTACGAAGTCGATAACGCGATTCTTCGGTCGATCGGATATCATGTGGTGCAGGTGCTTGTACCTCGCATGATGCATTTGTATTTGAATGAAACGAATGCGACACTTGCGGCGCCGCGTCTCTCTTCGGTTCCTGCCAAGCTGGGCTATATACCACGCAAAGGATTCAATCCGTGGCCTCATCCGTTCCCATAAATTATAAACAATATGTATATTGATTTTTCTTTGCTTTTTCATCAGTCTTCCAAAGACCTGGTCGGTGGCGGGTCGGTGCGTATACCGAACGATACATCGCTCTGGCCGCCGGAGTGGACGACGACCTATTACAAGACCTATGATCTTCAGAAGATCATGCTTCCCGGGGCGACACCGCATGCTGACCTCTTCGATACTATCCGCAATCGCTCGTCTGGACGAGCATACTCGTCGAAGCCCCTCTCATTGTCACAGATGTCGACGCTTTTGAAGTATTCGTGCGGTATCGTGAGCGACAGCGAAGCGACGCATAAGCGCCGCGCACAGCCTTCCGGAGGCGCTCGGTATCCTATCGAAGTCTACGCGATTGTCTTCCATGGATCAGTGGAGCTCCCTGCGGGTATGTATCATTACAACGTCAAGGAACATGCGCTCGATGTCTTGCATGAGAAGAAGTTCACTCCGGAAGAGCGGGCCGAGATCGTGACGTATCCGTTCGCGCAGAAAGCGTCGTGTCTCATCGTGATGACGGCCGTGTTTTACCGGAATCAGATGAAGTATGGCGAACGCGGGTATCGCTACATCATGCTTGAAGCCGGACATATTGGCCAGAATATCTACCTCGTCTCGGAAGCGCTCGATCTCCAGTGCTGTGGGCTCGGTGGCACTCGTGATGAGCATATTGAGAAACTTATCGGTGTCGACGGGGCAGCGGAATCAGTGCTCTATGGCATTGTCGTTGGCTGACTAAGGGCTCTTCCACAAATAATGTATCCATTATTTGTGACAGTCGCCCTTGTACCACGTCCTTAATGCTCACAGCAGTGAGCACACTGTTTATGAACGAGGCCTAAGTAACGTGAATATATTGAAGTTATCCACAAACGAAGGTGAATATAATTCCATTCCTTTAATAACTACTATACAATTGCAGCTATGGTCATCATAGATCGATCACGGTCGGGATTGCGTCGTATAAGTGCCATAACTGGTACATTCATCCTCGTACTTATGGGATTGTTTATTCCGCACCGTGGTGTGTCTGTTCATCTGAGTGGTATCTATGGTCGCACATCACCATCAGAAGACAGGGGGATCGCACATGCTGATGCTGTCGCATGTGGAAGCCAGGGAGGTGGTGGAAAAGGTGGGGGAGGAGTTGGTGCCGGTAGTCAGGGGTGTGCCAGTTCGAGTTCGTGCTGTGGTTGCAGCGCTTGTAATTCTGACGCCGGCAATGGCGCTGGTACTGGCGCGGCTGCTTCCGGTTGTGGGCCTGGCGGTTGTAAGTAATTAAAGACTTATATTTGTGAGCACATGTATAGGGTGTTCGACAAATATAAGACACCAAGGTCAGTAGGCATTAAATTTTGCACTTCTCTCGGATTTTGAGTGGAAACATACTATGACAGAAATCTATCCTCAAAGCAGCCAACCGACTCACCGTCTTTTAATCATTCTCGGTATTATCGTCGTGCTAGTGGGTATCTTTTACTTAGCATCATCGCAACAGCTCGTGGGATTTGTTTATCAACAAATTCAGACAGTTCTTTTTGGTAAGTCAAACAATCAGGCCGTTACGACAGCCCTGCAGGGCGATATTATATTGGCAAGCACGCAGGCGCAGCAGGCACTCAAAAGCAATACGACATCCTCAGCGTACGATACGTACTGGAATCAAGGGATTGTCTCCTACGCGAAGGCGACGACCGCTACGACGTCTTCATCGAATCTTGCTGCTGCACACGACGTTCTGTCAGCGTATCAAGCCGCATCAGGTAACTTTTATCGGGCATGGAGTCTGGATAACATAATTGTCTTTGAGTATTATCGCGGTTCATCGAAAACTTCTGCGTTGTTCAGTACCGAATCGACGCTCGCCCCATATATTGTCGCAAGTGATCCGTCGAAAACGGTCACGAATCTGGCACAGTTCTCGTATCAGATGTATCCGACATCAGAGGCGGCGTATTTTGCCGCGGTTTCAGACGAGGTTTATATTAAGGATAATTTCTCGAAAGCATCGGATCCAAAAACTGCGAGCGCACTTAAGACTGCGAAGAATAACATTCTCTCTTGGCTTGCAAAGGGCGATCATCTGCGCACGATTGAGGAACGGTACGCGTCGAGTAGCCCAATGGGTGTGGCATATGCATCGTGGTCTGATTTGTATCGCACTACGCGTATCGCTTCGATCGCTCTTGTTGACTCCAGCTATTGGTCGCAGTCGCATATCGCATTTCAAAGTGTCTTGAACGATTACGAGACCACCCGTGACGCACAAGGGAAACAATACCCGTTTCTTCTTCAACCCGTTGCGATCGCAAGCCTGTCAGAAGCGAGTTACCTGTATATGTACGATGCGAAGCATAACGAAGCTACCATCAAGAGTGATCTCGATGAATTCGTACAAGCGGTACAAGCGAATCCATCTGCCGAACAAAGTATCGTGAGTTCGATCAATGGCGCGCTCGCTGGCAAGCCGGGGGCCGATATGAGCGCGTATAGTACGAGCACGGTAGCGTTCTTACAGGAGGGATACCAAAGATATCTTTCCTATGCGAAGATCTCGCCGTCTTTCAAAGCATTTCTCATCACTCAGGGATGGAATATCCCGCAATAATCCCGTGTGTCGCGATTTTTTCAAATACGCAAAGCGAGAATTTTTCTCAAAAGAAATTGGCTGTATATCGGCCTTATTATTTTGCTGTGCGCCATCATAGGCGTCTATGGATATATTCCCATGCAACAAATGCTGATCAATCATCAAGAGGATGCATGGTATGCGAAGCATCCGAGTGCGGAGCTCGCGTATGAGTATGGCGAGTATCATCTCAATTCAACGCTTCATCCGCTATCGTACAACATTGATCGCGCCGAACATTTTTTTCAGTTGGCCGTACAACAGGATCCGCATCTGCCGTATATATACCATGAGCTCGCTCATGTCGCTTTTTTGACAGACGATCTGCCGGTGGCACTCGCATACATTGATGTGCAGATCGACGAGCAGGGCGATAAAACGCCAAGTTCATATTATTTGCGCGGATTGATTGAAGGATTCATGGGGAATTATAGTGATGCTGAAAAGGATTATGCGCATTACTTACAGTATGATCCTATCGACTGGGCGGCGGTCAACGACTACGCGTGGGTGCTCTTGAAAGACAACAAACCGGCTAGTGCCGATGTGGCGATCGAAGCGGTATTGAAATACTTCCCGAGCAACGCATGGCTTCTTAACAGCGATGCGATCGCGCTCTCAGAGCTGGGAGATGCGACAACCGCACGAGAGCGTATTGATGCTGCTTCGCAAGCCGTCTTGAGTCTTTCATCGGCAACGTGGTCGCGAGCGTATCCCGGCAATGATCCAGGGATCGCCGATCAGGGACTTACCGCGTTTAAGAGTGCGGTAGAAAAGAATATGCACACCCTAGACAGCGGAGAACGCATTCCTGCGGTACAATGAAGGTATACATATGACGTTGCAACAAATCAAACGGCATTTTAAGAGGAATCACACCAGGTACTATCGAGGGGGCCCGCTCGTGGCGCTTGTTATTATTGCGTCCGTTCTCACGCTTTCAAATGGGCTGCCGTTCAAGTCGGTAGAAGTTGCATTCACCGATGCGGCACCTTCGGGTCTCGCAATCGTTCCCGCATCGTGCCCTTCAAGCCCCGATACCGGATCGTGCGGATGCGGGCCTGAGCCGACGGCCACCTTTTCATGCCCCGAGGGCTATACCTTTGATGGCTACTGGTGTGTCGTCAGCGGTTCTTCGTGTAAAGTCGCGGCCACCTGTCCCGACGGCTCTACTGCACCCAACGGGGACACGGCACAATGCTCTTGTACGTCGGGCAACACGAATGCGTGTGTGTGGACGACGTACTGTACGGGGGCGAATGATGTGAATGGAAATAACTGGCAGTTGTGGCAGTATAGTAATGCGATCCCTCCCGCGTACCGATCTCTGGGCGAAAGCTGTTCACCTGACACGGTGTTGTGTCCCTCTGGCTACACCGGCATCTATCCGAACTGCGTCGCTCCCGCGACCTGCCCCTCCGGCTACACTGGCACGCCACCGGACTGTGTCGCAGCGTTCTGTCCTTCCGGCTACACTGGCACGCCACCGGACTGTGTCGCAGCGTTCTGTCCTTCCGGCTACACTGGCACGCCACCGGACTGTGTTCAATCATGCACCCCCCGATACATCTGCGGTACCGATGGCAACCTCTATCATGAAGACGCAAGTTGCAATATCAGCAGTACACCGACACAGATTTGTGAGTACGGCTGTTCCGGCAGCATATGTAGTGCACCTCCCGCTCCGCAGGTAGTTACGTTTAGTCTCAAACCATCCCTCGTTACATCCGGAAAAACGACAACTGTTACCTGGAACGTACTCCATGTTGCAGGTTGTTCAGTCACCGGTACTAATGGAGATTCGTGGACAGGAAATACCGGTGCACAAACCTCATCGGCAATTACTGGTCAAACGATCTACACACTCCACTGTTCCGTTCTTACTGGCGCGAGGAACCCTGATGGTTCTATTGCTTCATGGATTGATCAGGTTGCGACTGTAAATATCGTTCCGAAATATCACGAGCAATAGAGGCGAACGCACACAACTCTTGTTGAGAAGAATCTCGACACGGTGTGAACGGACGATGTCGCTGCGTCTGAATGTGAATGCTGGTGATTAGCAGCGTACAAGACTTTTTTATGAATGCTTGATCATGCTCCGTTCGATATCCGCGATGGTGCCGCCGATCTTTTTACCGGGATTGAGGATGTCGAGTGGGTCGAAGATTTCTTTCACTTGGCGAAAAAGCTCACACACTTCTGGTCCGTACATGAGTTCGAGATAGGGCGTACGGATAATGCCGTCGTTGTGTTCGCCGGTGATCGATCCCTTATATTTTGCGACGAGTGAATAGACCTTTGGCATAAGCTCCAAGATTTCGGCACGCACTTCCGGGCGCCCCATGTCCATCAGGGGAATAATATGGAAATTTGCGTCCCCAATATGACCGGCAATCGTATAGAGCAAGCGATGTTGGGAGAGCAGTGCATTTAATTCCGGCAGGAACCGCGGATAATCGTCCGGATGCACGACGAGGTCGTCGATGAACGGCGCCGCATAAAGACCATGTAGATTTTTGCGCAGGAGAGAAAAGCTTTCGCGGCGGATCGTCCAATATTTTGCCGACTCGGTCTCGCTTCGTGCGATCTTGACGCCGACCGGCAGGTCGGCGATCGTCGCCGCGGCGACGCGCGCGACTTCAAGCGCCTCCGATTTTGAATCAGCTGCAAATTCGGCCATCAATATCAGTTTCGGCACACCGCCGGTCGCTGCCATCCACATCTCGGGTATGAATGAGAAACCGAGTTTGACCATTTGAAGGATACCGAATTGCGAGATGATCTGCGGCATGAAGCGCACCGCGAGCTTGAACGTCTGGTCGTCGTACGATTCGAACGACTCCGGTTTTGATTTCAAAACGCGATGTACGATCTCGGGCAATAGCTTGATATCAGAAAGAAAGATAACGACCATCGCTCGGTGCGATTTTGTTGTGACCATGCCGAGCTTCGCGTTGGTGACGACCGCGAGCGTACCTTGTGAGCCGGCAATGAGTTGCGTGAGGTCGAACGTACCGCGGGATTTGTCCATCACATTCCATAGGGCGTAGCCGGCGGAATTCTTGGTGACGTTGGGTCGCGCATCCGCGATCAGTGACTCGTTCTCGCGTAGTAATTTGTGGATCTTGGTATAGATCGCACCTTCGAGATCATTTTGCGATTCTTTTTTCCACAATTCACTCGTCGAGATTGGTGCGAGAGTCGCCGTAGAACCGTCGGAAAGCACGACATCGAGTTCACGGATGTAGTCGTTGGTCTTGCCGTATGAAAGCGTCAGTTCGCCGCCGGAATTATTCGCTACCATTCCGCCGATGGCGCAGAGCTCGCGTGATGCCGGATACGAGGGAACGATCATGCCGCTCTTAGCACGAGTTGCGCGTTCGAAATCACGATAATATACCCCAGGCTCAGCGACTGCCGTACCATCCGCAATCTCACCAATGTGATTCATATATTTTGTAAAGACGACTGAGACGGAGTCGGTCAAGGGACCGCCGGTCATGTCAGTACCGGCAGCGCGTGCGGCAAGCGATATATCCTCTCCACCGGCTTTTGCGTCGTGTACGTAGCGAACGATCGCGGCGACGTCGTCGGTATCCTTCGGAAATACGACTACCCTCGGTGACCGTTCAAAGATACTCGTGTCGCGACTGTATTTTTTGACGGTCGACGCATCGTCCGTCACATCACCTTTCATTATGCGCGCCAGATCTTCACGCAAGTTCATACACATAAGTATACCAGGTAAAAACAAAAGGCCGTCCAGCAGTGGGACGACCTTACGTTTCGTGCGATGCATCATAGGAAAAGGACCCCGCTTGAGATCAATGTCCGAATGTCCTGGATGAAAAAGATCGGAGAAAACTTGCCGCCGATCGCCTGTGCCAACAGAACACTGCCGATTTTTTTGATGAGCATTTGCCTTTGAGTGGTATCGGCACTGACCGCATCTTGCAGCCAGCCTTGCAAGGCGCACCCGACTTCGGGTTCGTTCTCTCCCCACGCATCGCAGATTTTCCGCTCCCATTCATTGAGAAGCGGGATGGGTTCGAAACCGTAATGCAGTGGTCGAGGCCATCTTCGCAGGTCGATGTAACTTCCGGTCATGATCTGATCTCCTCTCTCAAACGTGCCTGACTACGCTGTTATGAATATGCACTCGGTTCAGAATAGTGTCAAACCCTGCAACTGTTCAAAAAATGTGCGTTACAATGTACTCATGAGACAGCAGTCGCGACATGTGTATAGCGCGCATCATCACTCCGTATTGAGCTATCCGGTGTCACTCGCACAACGTTTCTATACGATCATTCTCGGACCGTTGGCGATCGTTGCCTTGGTGTATATCATCGTGCGATATTTTCCATTCGCTCCTGAACAAACGGGGGAGTCTCTGTCATTCTCTATGATCGTTATCGCGTCTCTTGAAACATCGGCGCGACTTGCCGTCGCGTATCTGCTTGCGGTCATGGTGGGTATTCCGCTTGCGATCCTTACGACCCGCAACGCGACTGCCGAAGCGATCCTGTTGCCGGTCTTCGATATTCTCGAATCGGTCCCGATTCTCGCCCTGTTTCCGGTCATCATTATGCTTTTCATCAATTTCAATTCGCTCAATGGTGCGGCAATATTCATTCTTTTCCTTTCGATGCTGTGGAACATCGTCTTCACACTCGTCGGCGGTCTCAAGATCATCCCGCAAGATATCATAAGCGCCGCGCATATATTCGGTATTCGAGGATTTTCTTTTTATCGACGGGTGATCTTACCCGCGATCATACCACAGCTGGTGACCGGTTCTATTCTTGCGGTCGCGCAAGGGTGGAATCTCATCATCGTGGCGGAGGTATTGCGCACCTACATCCCCGGCGGCACAGCCGCGCAAGATCTTTTTGGTGTTGGCTCGATCCTTGTCGATGCGGCTGCCAACGCACAGACGGGCGTCTTTATCCAAGCGGTCTTCGTCATGGTTGTCATTATCGGACTTTTTAATTTTTTCGTGTGGCAGAAGTTACTGCGTTATGCACAGCGATTCCGCTTCGACTAATATGCAACCGATAATCGAATTCAAGGGTGTAGGAAAGCTGTATCCGCAGGAAAAACTGCCGGCGATCCATGATGTGTCGTTCTCTGTCGCGACCGGAGAATTCGTCTGTCTTATCGGTGCGTCCGGAGGTGGAAAGACAACGGTACTCAAACTGATCGCCGGCCTTGAAGAACCGACCATAGGCACCGTAACGAAACCGGCTGAAGTTGCGATGTCATTCCAACTTGGTGCGCTCTTCCCGTGGCTTTCTGTCTTTGAGAATGTCGCGTTGGGACTTCGTGCACGAAAGATGCCCGAAGAAACGATCGTACGAACCGTTGACCACCAATTGCGCATGGTCAATATGTTCGAGTTCAAAAATAAATACCCTGTAGACCTTTCCGGTGGACAACGTCAGCGTGTCGGTATCGCGCGTGCGCTTGCCGTTGATCCGGCTGTCCTTTTGCTAGATGAGCCGTTCTCCGCATTGGATGTGATGACGACGGCCGAACTGCATGATGATCTCATACGTATTTGGCGCGAAACGAAGCATACCATCGTAATGGTCTCGCACCTTGTCGAAGAAGCAGTTTCTCTCGCCGATCGTGTCATCCTCATGCGGGGCGGCACCGTGCAGGAGATATTTAAGATCGACCTCGCCTATCCGCGGCGCGAACAGGAAGCCGCGTTCGCACATGACGTCCAAAAGATCCGCCGCACCTTCTTCGCCAAGCTCTGAGCTTGGTAGGGATTTTATGGCTATGTTGAGCGATTTTGTTTTCCGCTTTTTTACCAAGCTCTGAGCTTTGTAGTTATTCGACCGCCGGAGTTGGCGTGGGCGACCGGAGCATATACGATTGGGTCACACCGTATGAAGATGGGGGGTCTCCATACTTTCATTCCCCGATCACTGAGGGGGATGAAAGACATATCAATTCCAGTGTCCGGTGGGGACATCGTCTCGCGCGCCGCAATCGCAAACGGTGATATCGTGGCCGATGCTGATCGGTCGGTCATCCGACTGGTCGAGCTTATCATCGAGCGTGCGCATCATGCGCGTGCCTCCGACATTCATCTCGATCCGCGTGCGGATGGTTTGTATGTGCGGTCGCGTATTGATGGCGTGCTCGAACATACGCATCTGCTTCCGATGGTACTCCATGCTGAGATAATTTCGCGCATCAAGATCCTCTCCGGATTGCGTATTGATGAACACTACGGCGCGCAAGACGGTCGCTTCCGTTCAATATCGGCGGTCGGAGCTTATCTCGATGTGCGCGTTTCGATCGTACCGACCTATTACGGTGAGAATGCAGTTTTGCGCCTTCTTTCGGATATGGCGGAATCCTTTTCGCTGAGCGGACTGGGCTTCACCGTGCGCAACCGCGACATGATCACGCGTGCACTGGCGCGTCCATACGGCATGATCCTCGCGACCGGTCCGACCGGAAGCGGAAAGACGACGACGATGTACACGCTCGTAAAAATGTTAGCGGAACCGGGAGTTTCGATTGTGACGCTTGAGGATCCGATCGAATACTCGATGGATGGTGTAAGCCAGATCCAGATCAATCCAAAGACCGGACTTACGTTTGGTAACGGCCTTCGGAGTGTTTTGCGACAGGATCCCAACGTCATCATGGTCGGTGAGATCCGCGATGAAGAGACCGCCGGACTTGCGGTCAACACCGCTTTGACCGGCCATCGGGTATTGTCGACCGTACATACGAACGACGCTCCGACGACCGTCACACGACTTCTCGATATGGATGTCGAACCATACCTCATCGCATCGACCGTGTCGTTGGTAATCGGCCAGCGTCTCGTGCGGCGCATTTGTGACAAATGCAAGACCGTACATCAGCTCGATGATACCGAGATCATGAGCCTGTCCAAACTTATGCCTCCGGAATATCTGCGCGCGACGCCGGCATTTTTTCAAGGGGCGGGGTGCAGCGCATGCAACGGGAGCGGGTTTTGGGGTCGAGCCGGAATACATGAGGTGATGGAGATTACCGACGCGGTTCGTGCGGCAATTATTGCCAAAAAACCTGCGCATGAGATCAAGGAAGTTGCGCTCGGTGACAGCATGATTCCGATCATGGTCGACGGCCTTCGGAAGGCAGGACGGGGGATCACGACGATCACCGAAGTATTGAAGACACGCTATGAATGAACGATCAAAGCGACCGCTCATGGTGCGCTTTCCGGTGCGTGAGCAAATCGTATTTTCCAAGCGTCTTGCGATGATCCTCCATTCGGGTGTCGCCGTGCGTGAGGGATTACTCATGCTCGATATCGGCAATAGTTCCCGTTCCACCGCATACATTCTTGGATGCATTGTGGACGACGTATCGCGCGGCACATCACTCGCACAGGCGTTCGTTTCATTCGAACATCTTGTCGGTGCGTTCACGATCAACATCATCAAGGTCGGCGAAGCATCCGGCACCCTTTCGAATAACCTTGCGTATCTTGCGGAAGAATTGAAGAAAAGAGATGCACTGCATAAGAAAGTACTCGGTGCGCTTATCTATCCGGTGATTATCGTCATTGCGACCGTCGGCATCTCGCTCATACTCACCGTTTATATCTTTCCGAAGATCACTCCCATATTCCGCGGATTCAAACAGCAGCTGCCGCTCTCGACGCGTATTCTCATCGCGGTGTCGAGTTTTCTCATTCACGACGGCGCGTTCGTTGCGCTGGGTATCGTTGGTGTCGGTATCGGACTCGTCTTCATCCGACGAATTTCGCGAATACGACTCATGCTCGACCGTGCGATCCTCTCATTGCCGATATTCGGAAAACTTTTTCGTTCGTACGATCTGTCCACCATTACACGCACGACAAGTCTCTTGCTCCAGGGTGATGTACATATCGTGCCGGCACTCATGATCGTTGCGGAGAGTTGCAGCAATGCCGTGTATCGGGAGGATCTCATGCGTATCGCCGAGGCGGTACGCCATGGTAAGAAACTTTCGGCGTGTTTGCGCGCATGCGGCGATCATTTTCCGCCGTTATGTGCGCAGATGATTGCGGTCGGAGAGGAGACGGGTGATCTCGCGGGATCGCTCAAATACGTCTCGGACATGTATGAGGAAGATATAAACGAACTCACGAAGAACCTAGCGACGCTCATTGAACCGGTCTTGATGATCGTTATGGGCGTCATCGTCGGATTCATTGCGATCTCGATCATTACGCCGATATACGGGATCACTCAAGACCTCACGCCGCATTGATGTATGCAACGGCATTCGCATAAAAACGGGTTTACGCTCATCGAACTGCTCGTCGTGCTGGTACTCGTTATCGTTGTCGGAAGATTCGCGCTCATCGTTTCGTTTGATCGGTATCGCCGTGCCAGCTATCATGTTGATCGCGCATATCTCATTGCGGCGCTCGAACGCGCGCGATCACTGGCGCTGAATGATGTTTGTGAGGGGGGCTCATGTGCGGGAGGTGTGTCGCACGGTGTGTCTATTCGCCCCGATAGCTACGTCATATTTCAAGGCGCGAGCTATGCGACGCGCGACCCATCGTTCGACGAAGTTGTCGAGGCGAATTCGACGATCGTTCGAAGCGGACTTTCTGAAATCGTTTTCGCGCCGGAATCGGGAGATGTATCGCAGAGCGGAGCTATTGTCCTCGTCGACTCGTCGGGTCGTACTTCGACGACAACGATCGGATCGTACGGCCAGATCTCATGGACTCATTAATATGGATTGTACTATGCGCGGATTTTCGATACTCGAGATACTCATTGCGGTCGCCATTATGGTATCGACATTTTCCGCGATCGCACTTGTTTCATTCGGTGATCAGAAGTTGCTCGGACAGACAAGTGCCGATGCAGAAGCGGTACAAAAAGCACACAAGATGATCAAAACCGCCGAGGCGAATGCACGGAAAGATTTCCGACTCGTCAATGATCAATCGACGACATCAGATGAGATATATCAAGATTCATTATCGGTAGCCGACATGCCGACCGATCCGTATACGACGAAACATATTACGGCGACTGTATCGTGGGACGATGAAAGCCATACGCGGCGAAATGTATCACTCTCCGAGCTCGTCACCGATTTTGATGATCCGCAAACGCTCGATACCTGCGATTCATCGCGATCGGGGAATTGGACCGATCCGTCGAGTGTGAGTTACCTGGTATCACCGGGGAGTATGCTGCCAACGAATGCACGGATGGCAGCGGTAAATACTATTGGAGCGGTCGACGCATATCACGGCAAGCTCTATGTGGTAGACAGTTCAAAAAGCGCCAAGACGAACGACTCGCTCTTTATTTTTGACTTGTCGAATGCGAGATCACCGACCTATCGGGGAAGTATCGATACGGCGACCTCGACCGTCGACGGAATGAACGCAATCGTGGTTGCCGGAAATTATGCGTATGTCGCAAACGCACACGGCGCAAACTTTAAGACGTGTAAACCGTCCGGTAATTGTTCGCAATTTCAGATTTTCAACATATCCGATCCGACCTCCCCGGTGCTCGTCGATAATTTTTTGCTTCCGACATCAACACTGCCATTCGTCTATGGATCAAACGGACAAGGGATCGGCACTGCGCTCTTTTATGCTGACGGATACATCTACCTCGGATTATCCAAAACGGCGAATGGTCCCGAATTCAATATCATCGATGTACATGATCCGACGCACCCGCACTGGATCGGTGGCTTCACGATCGGCGCAACAATCAATCAGATTTATGAACGAAACGGCTCTGTATATCTTGCGACAGACGACCAGTCACGCAAACTGATAATTCTCGATGCACGTAGTCCGCAGAGTCCGCAACTCGTTTCGAGTCTTGATCCGCGGGGCACATCCAATCAGGAATATGGCGATAGTTTGTATATGGCGGGTGATGAGATGTTCTTCGGCATGAGCTCGACTTCGATCAGCGGCTCGCCGGAGCTGGTCGCCTTTGATATGACGAATCCGTCGGTACCGGCTTCGATCGCGTCACGAGAAGTCGGGGCAAGTATTCTCGGCATATTCGTACGTGATACGGAACTTTTTTTGTTGACATCGATAACGGGTATGAAGGCCGAATTTCAGATGTTCGATGATTCTGATCTGACTCGTCATGATCCGGAAGCGGCGCCGATCATTTTGCCGGGAACGGGAGTGACGGTTGATTGCGAAGGAAATTACTTTTACGTAGCGACCAACAATGGTTCACAGGGGAACATATCAGTAATCGGTCCCGGCACATGAAAAACGATGCTGCTGCTCGGCGGGCCGGATTCACTCTGATCGAGACGCTTGTCTATCTCGCGCTCTATGCGGTCATTATTTTGGGAATGCTCACCGCGGCGTACAGTCTGCTCGAATTCAACGCGCACAACGAAACCGCCGCAATGGTCGCAGAAGAGGGAGATTATCTCCTTGCCAAAATCAATACGGCGATCAGTGGTGCTGCATCAATTCGATCACCGGCAGATTCCGGTACGACATTGTCGGTTATCGATACGGATGGCTTAGCGACCACTATTGAAGCGGATTCATCCGGTATACGCATTCAAGAAAACAGAGCGGCATTTCAGACGCTCAATAACGGCGACGTTTCAGTGGTTGACCTCGTTTTTGTTCATACGCATACCGGAAATAGTTTTGATCCGGAAAGTATCTCTGTATCGTTCACACTCGTTGCGACCACTACGGATGGTCACATGCTTTCGCGTGATTTCACGGCCATAGAATATCTGCACCTATGAAAAAATACGATCGAGAACGCGGATTCATTGCGCTTATATCGACCGTCATCATAGCGGCGATCTTGCTCGCAATGATGGCGAGCACTGAATTTGCAAGTTTTTATGCGCGAAGCGATGCATTCAATAGCGAGAACACCTATGCAGCACGTGCACTCGCGGCCTCGTGTATCAATGTCGCACTGCTGGCACTTGCAACGTCGACCGCTCCGGCAAGTTACAATCCGATCGATCAAAGCGTTGCTGTCGATACTGATATTCGTGGAAATTTGGAGACATGTACTATCAAGAGTGTGATCCATACAGAATCGGGTGTGACGATCAATACGTTTGCGTCTGTCGACAATTCGTTCGGAAACGTCTCCATGACCGTGACACTCCCGCCACGTATCCAAATCCTCTCCTGGCGCGAACAGTGAAATAACGGTTTACGAAACTCTTATTTTTTGTTGTGCACACCTGATGATAATCCAAGGTCGCGGGCGTATGGTACGCTTTCGGTATTAGCAATTAAATATATTCGTAACGTATGGGGTCCGTTACTACTCAAAGGGGAAGTCCTGCTATACAGCGGGCGGTTTTTGTACACAGTAATTATTCGCGTAGGGGATTTACCTTGATCGAAATACTCGTGGTGATCGGTATCATCGCGATCTTGGCGGCGATCGTCATCGTTGCCATCAATCCGGCGCGACAATTCGCACAGGCGCGCGAAAGTCAGCGGGTGAGCAATGTAGACGCGATATTGGATGCGATCGGACAGCGGATGGCAGACAACAAAGGCATATTTGCGGCGACGGGAGAATGTCCGACAATCACGATAAACGCGACATCGAGCATTGATGCGGGGACGGGCGGAAGCGGTCTTGATCTGGCGACCAACTGTCTCGTGCCGACATATATTCCGTCGCTACCGGTCGATCCGTCTGGTCCTACCGCACCATCTACCGGATATACGGTACGAGTTGACGGAAACGGTCGTACGATGGTTTGTGCTCCGGGTGGAAAAGAAACAGCCATCGCGGACAGCGAGGCGATCTGCGTCACTCGATAGGTACAGCGGGCCGCAACATTTCACGTACAGATATGCCATAATGGGGGTATATGGGTCTCGCGAAGATTCCCGACACGAAGCAAAAACGGTCGCCCGTGCGGGCGTGGCGCACACCGGTGCATCGGAAATTAGCTTGGACATTCGTCCGCTACTTTGTTCCGCACAAACACAACGATTACCGGCCGCTTTTCTTACGTGTCGAGATGGTTGCTGCAACGGCCGCACTAATCGTCATTCTTTTTATTGGGGCGACAGCCGCCGAGCGCGTGATGATCGCCGGTAATTCGCCGCAGGTCGCGGCGGTTGTCGTCGCGACTCTGGTCGACCTTGCCAATACTGATCGCACAACGAATGATCTCTCTGCGCTCACGGTTAGTCCGCTCTTGACCGCAGCGGCACAAGCAAAAGCGAATGATGAGGCCGCAAAAGGCTATTTTGCGCATAATTCTCCCGATGGACACGATCCTTGGTACTGGTTCTCACAGGCGGGATATTCGTTCTCATATGCGGGTGAGAATCTCGCGGTCTATTTCTCTGATTCCGCTGCGGTGAACACCGCATGGATGAATTCTCCTGAACATCGCGCCAACATATTGAATGGCCATTTCACCGAGATTGGAATCGCGACCGCAGAGGGGATGTATCAAGGTCAACAAACAATCTTCGTCGTGCAAGAGTTCGGCACACCGGCTTCCATCGCATCTGCTCCCGGATCGGATCAAACAGCGACAGTTCCTTCTCCGGCGAAGTTGGCGAGCGCCCGCTCTGCTAATGGTGTTGCTGCGGTCAAAGGTGCATCGACGAAAACTATCGAGGCACCGGTCACCGTGATCAAAGAGACACCAACGTTCATTGCAGTCGAAAGCGCCACCGCTCCCGCACCAAGTTTCGCACAACCTTCTGCAGGGACGACACCGACAGCGCCCGCACCGAACGGTATCATGACGGCTTTTTTGAAACTCATAACATCACCGCAGACCGATTTGATACTACTGTACGAGATCATCGGGGTGATCATTACGCTGGCACTGGTGCTTGAAGTGGTCGTCGAAGCCCGTCGCCGACATCCACATCGTCTCGTGATGGGACTTTCGCTCATCTCACTGATGCTCATCCTCGTCTACGCCGGCCATACGCTTCTTGTCGGCCAACTTCTCATTCTTTGATGATAATTTGTTGTTTGTTGATTTCCTACCCATTTGTGTGAGAATAGTGGCAGTTCCCGCAAGGGAAAAATCTCGGGGTACGGATGTCCCACACCTCCTGCATGCACTGTTTATTTAATAGTCCTTATTACGTTCGAGTTAATCGTCACATTATTTTTATGAAAATAAGACTTTTTGGGGTCGCGACTCTCTTTGCATCGGCACTTATCTTACTAGTCACCGCTACCAGCGCGGCCGCCGCGACACTGACTGTCGGCGGTCCGAGTGCGACCTATACAACTATTCAGGCTGCAATAGATGCAGCGGCTTCCGGCGACACGATCAGTGTCGCAGCGGGCACATATGACGCATTCTCAATAAATGGCAAAACAAATCTCACCATTACCGGTGCGGGAGCGGGAAGCACGATCATCAAACCGACAACGCTCATTAATACAGGCGTTGGGCACAAATACACTACCGACATGCAGGCATCGGTTTTCGTCAATAACTCCACCGGTATCACTATCCAAGGAATGAGTGTTGGGGATAATGGGAATACACCAGGTTCTGGAGGTCCCGATGCACTAATTTTCTGGAATGCTTCTTCAGGCAGCATCAACAGCACAGCGGTCACCGGCACATACACAATCAACGGTGTGCAGACAGGCCAAGGTATTGCCGTAGATGCGGGTAGTGGTCAGATAACGAACCTCACAGTCAACAATACCGCCATAAGTGGTTTTCAGAAGAATGGTATTGATGCGGTTGATGGTAATTCGATGTCCTCAGCTCCGGGAACTATCACACTCACCATCAAGAGCGGCAGTATCACTGGTGCAGGTTCAACCGGCGTAATCGCGCAAAATGGCGTGTTGCTCTGGAATCAAGGTGGTGGTTCGGTGACGGGTAGTATCAATGGTACAAGCATCTCCAACCTGCATTATACCGGGGTCAACAATCAAGACGTTGGCGTATACACATACGGTACTAATGCGACTTTCACATCAGTGTCAAATGTGGGATTTACCAATACCGATCTGTACCTTGCTAACAATGGGAACGCAGCAATCGATGCCACTACAGGTAATACATTTGACGGTATTACGCCAGCAAGCGCATCGGGCACACAGATTGCGACCATTGAGAACAAGATGGACGATCTGATGAATGATAGTTCAGCCGCTCCTGTCTACATCTTTCCGAAAACATTAATCGTGACAAATTCCGCAGACAACCGGGGAGTTCAAGTCGGGCTCAATTCTGTCGTAGTCGGCGGCACCGTTTTAGTAACTCCGGGCACCTATGCGGGTGATCTTATGATTCCCGCAAGTAACGGTCTCACCCTTAAAGGTATCGGCAGTCCGATCATCAGCCTCGGCTCTGGGTATGGAATCAACCTCGACAATAACGTCAGTGTTAAGAACTTCACGTTCGAAGGCTTTACGGTCAATGCAATGAATGCTGTGCAACCGACAGGCACGTCTTATGCATTCAAGGCCTACAAAGCGGATGGTCTTACACTCACCAATGACACATTCAATGGCGGTGCGGGCAATACGGGTGGCGGCGTTGATATCAACACGACAAGCAATAGTACACTCAATGGTGTAACAGTGCAGGGCTTCAACAAAAACGGATTCTCGTTCACATCTGCGTACCTCAACACGGACGATTCTTCGCTCTCGAGCAACATCACACTCAACAACATCACATCGAAGAATAATGGCTGGGCCGGAGTTGCCTTCTATACGGTCGGTAATGATCACAGCCCGACATCGATCGGTGGCTCTGGGAGTATAAACAACGTTCAATTCACTGGAACCAATAGCATCTCAAACAATGGCGCTGGCGGACCGACGCAAGGTGGCGTCTTCATAGAAGGAGATAGTGACGCCAACGTAGGTCTCGGTCACACGCCACAAAACACCGTGACGACCAACGGCGCTACACTTGATCTGACCCATGTCGCTTTCAGCGGAAACGCTCCGTTTGACATCATCAATTACCAGACAGCGCCTGTGAATGCGATCGGTGCGACGTTTGACCCCGGTGCAATCACTGGCGATGCGATGACATCGGCACAGCGTACGACGGAAGACGGCAAGATCTATGACAAGCTCGACAATTCTGTGCTCGGCCTCGTCACGTACTACCATGTGTACGTTACTGTCACCATCGACAAATTCATCGACGACAAAGCCGCTTCGGCAACCGTAGCAACTGCGTCGTTCCCGATGGCTGCCTCCTGGACGACCACGAATATCGGTAGCGGAAGTGGCACATACGCATTGAGTACGACCGGCTTCAATTCGCCGAATGCGTACGAGGCGATCACATCGCCAATGACGAGCGGTGCCAATTATGCGACCAATGAAGTGACCAGTGGCAGTGTTGTCGGTGCGGATTGCTCCGGCGGACAATCGTTCGAGCTCGCCGGCTACACTTCCGGCAACACATTTACTGCCGCGGAAGCAGCGACTCATTCGCTCACTTCGCCGACCTTCACTAATTTGGCCGACAACACCTATGTCATCGTCTGGAACAAACTGTGCGTTCCGAAGCCGACTATAACGACCCCGACCAACGGGATCGTCATAACGGGCACGAATCTCACCGAAGTTGACTGGACGAGTGTGACCGATATGGCAGGCGGCATCACCTATACCTACCAAGCATCGAATTCTCCGGCGACGAACACGGACGGCTCTTTCGCCGCGACTGTTTATTCGCAGGACGGCATCAGCAGTCTGAGCATTCCCGCCTCCGGCACGCCGGATGGCACGTATTACATCCAAGTTCAGGCGAAAGATGCTGATGGTAACGTAAGTGCATGGAGCCCGACCGTGGAAGTGATCGTCAATAGCTCTCCGTCCGTCACCACCAACGCGGCGACCGGTGTCACTGGCACTAATTCAACGCTGAATGGCACGGATGGCGGCATTAACGCGGACAATACTTCGTTCTGGTGGGGAACGAGCAACGCCGGACCTTTTACCGCTTCAGCAACTCCGGGCAGTGAGCTTCCTTCCGGCTGGAGCCATGACTCTGGTTTGGGATTGGCAACAGCAGACGCTTCGTTCAAAGAATCCTTTACAACTCTGACTCCTGGCACGACGTACTACTTCGTCGCCTGGATCGAATCCAACGGCACCTGGTACCCGGGCACTGTAGAATCCTTCTCGACGACCGGCAGTGCACCGACAGCTTCCGTCACCACAATCGCTGCAAGCTCGGTTGTTGCCGCCGCCGCGACCCTCAACGGAGAGAACGGAGCAATCGCTTCCACTAATACTTCGTTCTGGTGGGGAACTTCTTCCGCGACGTCCTTCACGTCCGCAACCGATCCGACCAGCGAACTTCCTTCCGGCTGGTCTCACGACAGCGGCCTCGGAGCGGCGGCGATCAGCAGCACCTTCGATGAGCCTCTCACCGGCCTCGCTCCGAGCACGGAATACTACTTCACTGCTTGGTCGCAAGTTGGCGGCACGTGGTATCCGGGTGCAGTCTTGAACTTCACGACTCCGGCTCCAGCTCCGGCTACCCCTTCCGTAACCACCGATTCTGCAACCCCGATTGATTCGACGGATGAGACCGTGAATGGCACCAATGGCCCTGTCGCCGCGGATGATACGTCCTTCTGGTTGGGGACAACTCCTGCCACTTCGTTTACGTCCATTGCGGATCCAACGGGCGAACTTCCGAACGGATGGGCTGGCGTTGATTCTCATGCTCAATCAGCTAACACCCCCTTCAACTACGCATACACTGGCCTGACGCCAAATACGCCGTACTACTTCGTTGCGTGGTCGCATACTGGTGGCATGTGGTATCCGGGATCCGTGCTTAGCTTTACCACAAGCGCTACAAATCCTTCAGCTCCGCAAATCACCGGCGAAGGTCTTACGGTCAATAGTGGTACTTCTGTCACCATAACGTGGACAACTGACCACAGTGCGACAAGTCGCGTGGTGTACGGCACCTCTCCGCAAGCAACTCTTTCGAGCAATAGCTGCCTTTCGATTCCCGGTAATGTGTCGTACCAATGCTACGGTTACCAATACTCAACTGACGAAGCGGACACTCCTGTCGACCCGAGCGGCCAAACTTCTCACAGTGTAACCATTAATGGCCTCACTGCCGGTACGACGTACTACTTCCGCCCCGTGTCCCATGGCTCACCCGAAGCTGTTGGTGGTGTTGAATTAAATAACGCACCAACGACTCCTCCAGAAGTATCTGCTCCGGTCGCCGCTGATCAGAGCAAAACAACAGGGGAGAATCGTTCGCTCGCGATCACACTTACTGCGACGGGGGCTGGTTCGATCGCCTATGCGACATCGACGAACCCTGCACACGGCACGCTCTCGGGGACTGGTGCGAACCTTACGTACACACCGACCGCGGGATACATCGGAACTGATTCCTTCACGTTCAAATCAAACAATGGCAGCGATTCCAATATCGCGACTGTCTCGATTAACGTGCAGAGTCCGCCGGTACTCGCGCTCCACGGCAACAGTCCCGCGAGGCTCGCAGTCGGAAGCGATGGATACAGTGATCTTGGCGCATATATTGTCAGTCCGGAAGCTGACTCAGAGCTCGGTATTGTTACATTGGTCGACGGTGGAGCAACGACGACTCCTCCGGTCATCGGCCTGACCACCCCAGGCACGCACACCATTCTCTATGTCGCGACTGACGGCTTCGGTAATGAAGGAACGACATCGCGTACCGTCATCGTTTCCGGACCGCCCGTCATAACGCTCACCGGTGACGCGACCATCAACCTTAAAGTTGGTGATACATATACCAAACAAGGTGCGACGGCAACGGATTTCGCGGATGGTACTGACGTCGTTACTCCTTCCGGCACGGTTAATACGTCAACTGCCGGTACGTATACGATTACCTACAATGCGACGGATTCGGTGGGTAATAGTGCAACTCCGGTGACACGCACAGTCATTGTATCGGCAGTGCCCGTAGTAACGCCAAAACTTACCTCAAGTGTTGGTAATGGCGCACCGGTGGGTGTGTTCGGTGCTATTGCGGGCGGACCGATTGGACAAGTCTTGGGTGCTAGTACTTCAACGGTCCCTGATACTTCAAAAATCTCTTGCAGTGCGCCACTGCTTACTAAATACATGCGGATTGGTAGACCGAATGATCCTGCTCAGGTGAAATTGTTGCAGACATTCCTCAACGGGGAAATGGGAGTTTCAATTCCCGTTAGTGGATTCTTCGGAGCATCGACGGCGCAAGCGGTAAAAGCATTCCAGCTCAAGTATGCGAGCACTATTCTTACCCCATGGGGTCTCTCGCAACCGACGGGATACGTCTACAAGACGACGGAATGGAAGATAAACGAGATCAACTGCTCGGATCTCAACACACCGTTTCCGACGATCAATTGATCTCTAAAAAAGATCGCCAAAACCCGCCTTCGAGGCGGGTTTTGCGTTTACCAAGCTCTGAGCTTGGTAGGGATTTTGTGGCTTTGTTGAGCGATTTCGACTTGCGTTTCTATGCCAAGCTCTGAGCTTTGTAGTTATCGGGCGAGCAGTTCGTCGATTATTTTTGCGGTATCACTCGGGCTGGTGACGGAGCGTGTCTGGATACCGGTCGGGATGACGACGGCGTCGTTGCCCCCCTCATACAATGCATCGCCGATATAGAGCATTTCACTCGGTGCGAATCCGAGGCGTTCTGATAGCCATTTTATTCCGAACGCTTTATTGATGCCTTTGCGCGTTATATCGATTGTCGTCTTCCCGCCAATACTGACCTCACATTCCGGTAGCCGTGCATGGAGCAATTTTTGGAGCTTCCGGCGTTTTGACATGTCGGGATCCCAGTTCTTTTTATCATCCTCGAGCGCATCAAGCCCGAGCGCAGCATAGCGAAGTTGAGTCGGATCTTTCAATAATTCCGGCTGGTATTTCGGATTCGGACCGAGAATGTCATTTTCAGCGACAATATCACGGATGATCGTTTCGATATGTGTCTGTTCCGCTAGCGTGAATTCATTGGTGTATGCCAATTTCCAGCCGGTATCGGAGTATGTGTAGCCCTGCGCAGCATTATCAGCAAGTATAAAAAGGTTTGAGATATGCGGTTCATCGACGAGTCGATCAAGAACTTCGCTTTTGATTCGCTCGAACTTTGCGCCCGAGACGATGGCAAGCGGCAGCTGCTTCAAAAGAGCGCTCAACCGATGCATCATTTCGTCCGAAGGGGGTTGGAAACTCTCGGCGAGCGTATCATCAAGATCAAACGCGACTGCCCATGGCGTTGCGGTAGGCGAGGTGTCTGGTAGTCCGTCGGTGCTCATTATCATATGAGGATATCACGAAACAGTTATGCACGGTATGCATACGAACCTTGTTTTCCGCCATGGTAGTATGAGGTTCGAGGCATGGGGTGTGCCGGTTTCTTTTTGCTAGATTTTTTCTCATAATGAAGATGCGCATACTTATGTTTGGATGGGAATTTCCCCCCTTTAACAGCGGGGGGTTAGGTGTTGCGTGTCTGGGTATTACCCGAGCGCTTTCTGCCCGTGGAGCGGAGATCACCTTCGTCATGCCGAAAACGCTCGATGTGAAAAGCCCATGGGCGCGTATCATCTTCGCAGATGGAAAGAGTGTCGTAACCCGTTCTGTCAATTCGATCCTTTCTCCCTATCTGACGACACGCTCATACGCCTATGCGCGCAAAAGGATCGGTGCCGAAGGCGGAGATACTGCCATGTATGGGAAAGATCTCATGAGCGAGGTTATGCGCTACGCGGCGATGGGCGGAGAGATCGCGAAGGAAGAAGAGTTTGATATTATTTATGCGCATGATTGGCTTTCTTTTGGCGCCGGTATTGAAGCGAAGCGCGTCTCGGGGAAGCCTTTTATCGCACATGTTCACGCGACCGAATTCGATCGATGCGGCGGCCCGTTGGGCATCAATCGTGAGGTATACGAGATAGAAAAAGCCGGCATGGAAGCGGCTGATGTCGTGATCGCGGTTTCGCAGCTCACCAAGAACATCATAGTCAATAATTACGGTATTCCCGAGGGTAAGGTGCGAGTCGTGCATAATGGCATCGATGCGACGACCGCACCGGCGGGGAGTAACGGTTTGCCGCGTTTGCGGGCGCTCAAAGCATCCGGTTACTCGCTCGTGCTCTTTCTCGGTCGGGTGACGCTTCAAAAAGGCCCCGATTATTTCATACGTGCCGCCCAGCGTGTTCTCGAACGTAATCCAAAAGTCATGTTCATTCTTTCCGGTAGCGGCGACATGGATACACACGTGATGGAACTCACTGCACAGCTCGGTATCGCCGATCACGTCATGTTCACCGGCTTTCTCAAGGGGCCGGAAAGCGCGGAAGTATACTCAGCCGCTGATCTGTTCGTCATGCCCTCCGTATCTGAGCCGTTCGGCATCACGCCGCTTGAAGCGATGCGACTCGGCACCCCCGTCCTCATTTCCAAACAATCGGGCGTTTCGGAGATTGTGAAGCATGCACTCAAAGCGGATTTCTGGGATGTGGACGAGATGGCGAATCAGATTCTCGCGGTCGTCGGCTTCCCGGGACTTCGCCAAACACTTTCAAGTAATGGCTGCGAGGAGGCGGAAACGATCACGTGGGCCGAAGCAGCACAAAAATTAGACGGCATCGCGCATGAGTTCGCGCATACACAGTAAGTATATGGAGACCCATGATAGAATAGCGCTATGAAATCCGTCTGCTTCTATTTTCAAGTCCACCAACCATATCGCGTCAAGCGATATCGTGTTTTTGATATCGGCAATGATTCCGAATATTTCAACGATCGCAGCGAAAGTGACTTGAACAACAAGCGTATTGTCGAGAAAGTCGCACGCAAGTCGTACATTCCAGCGACGGCACTCTTGCTTGAGATGCTCAAGCGTCATCCGCAGTTGCGTATCTCATATTCATTCTCCGGCATCGCACTCGAACAACTCGAACGATATGCGCCTGAGGCACTCGATCTTTTCAAGAAGGTCGTCGACACTGGTCAGGTAGAGGTGTTGAGCGAGACGTATTATCACTCGCTCTCGTTCTTCTATTCGCCGGCAGAATTCGAACGACAAGTCGGCAAGCACCGCGAGCTCATCCGTCGCATTTTCGGCGTTTGGCCTCGCGCGTTTCGCAACACTGAGCTCTCATATCGTAATGATCTCGCACAATGGGCCGACAGTGCCGGCTATACCGCGATCTTGGCCGAAGGTTGGGATCCGATCCTCGGATGGCGTAGTCCGAATTATGTCTATCGTCCGAAGGGGACACAGAATATCAAGTTGCTCTTGAAAAACTATCGTCTTTCCGATGATGTCGCATTCCGATTCTCATCGCGCGAGTGGACGGAGTGGCCGCTCACGACCGAAAAGTTCGGCAAGTGGGTCGGCGAAGCGGAAGGGGATACGATCAACCTCTTTATGGATTACGAAACATTCGGTGAACACCAGTGGGAAGACACCGGTATTTTCCAATTTCTTGAGCAATTACCGCATGAGATTGCGAGGAATCCCGGGCTTAACTTCATGACGCCATCCGAAGTCGCCGCCGCGTACGATGTGCGCGACGAAGTCGACATGCCGCACGTCGTTACCTGGGCTGACACCGACCGTGATCTCACCGCGTGGACGGGCAATCCGATGCAGCGTGCGGCGCTGGATTCCGTCTACGGGATGGAAAACGACGTCTTGCTGGCGAACGACCACAAGCTTCTCGAAGATTGGCGCCGCATGCAGACCTCCGATCACTTCTACTACATGTGTACGAAGTATTCTGCGGACGGCGACGTCCACGCATACTTCTCGCCGTATGAATCACCGTACGATGCGTACATCGCGTACATGAATGCATTGTCCGATTTGAAATTGAGGGTGGAAAAGGTGAAGAAATGAGCGCTAGAGAGCGATTGTCATACCAAAGCGATTATGTCACCCCTGCAAAGCGAAAATGTCACCCCCCAATGAGTAACGATGGTGAGCATACCAGCTCACCATTTTTGCTCCATGACAGACGACATACTCACCCCCGAAGAACGAGCGCGATATACC
>CAINVT010000070.1 GCA_903854215.1 uncultured bacterium
ACCGGCGGGAAGGGAGCCAGAGGGGTCTTCTTGGCTCCCTTTACGCTGGAATCGTCATTGGTTTGGGTTCCATCTTGCGTTGGACAATACTCATCATTGCAAAATGGCTCATAGTCTGTATAATCACGAAATATGGTAGTCCGCATGCGTCGCAATCATTCCCAAACGGCCAAACGCCGTAGCCATCACGCTATCTCAAGCGTGCGGCTCTCGAAGTGCGACTGCGGCGCCCTGCGCGTATCTCATCGCGCCTGTCCTAATTGCGGCAAATATAATGGTAAAATAGTTATCGACGTCGTGGCTCGCGCCCAGCGAGAGACCCGTCGTGCCAAACGCAAAGATACCGATCTACGTGAAAGCGGTCACGATACAAGCCCTAAAGAAACAGAAACTTCGGCAGAGGCAAAATCATAAAAACCTTATTTTCCTCCTTGATCTTTTTTGAAACATGGCAAACAGACACTTAGCTCGATCAGTCGTCCTCCAAGTGCTCTTCGAGCGGGACGCATCTGATAATGTGATGAGCATTGATGAGAGCTTCGGACGGCTTGCTGACTATGGTGCAGAATTCGGGACACGGGACAGTGATTTGCCCTTCATGAAGAATCTCTTGCAGACGGCGATCGCCAAGCAGAAAGAGATCGACGAAGTCATCGTACGCGCAGCGCCTGAATGGCCGTTGAATAAGATCTCAGCGATTGACCGCAACATTCTTCGTTTGGGACTCACCGAACTTCTCTTTGCAGATCGTACGCAGGTGCCGGCCAAAGTCGCTATCAACGAAGCGATCGAACTTGCCAAGAGTTTCGGAAGTGCAAGCTCGGGACGATTCGTGAACGGCGTCTTAGGTGCGGTATACATCGAGCTTGGCGAGCCGGGGAAGGCGGATGGTACTTCGCGCAAGAGCGACGCACAGAATCATCCACCCAAGATGGCGGTCGAAGAGTTGGTCGGAGCAGTCGTCTATGCGCGTGATGGTGGTGAAATCTACCTCGCGCTCGTACACGATATCTTCGGTCACTGGACGCTTTCCAAGGGCAAGCTCCAGCCGGGTGAGGCGGAGGCCGACGGTGTGAAGCGCAAGGCAAAAGAAGAAATGGGTCTTGAAGTGACACTCGAAGAACAGCTTGGCGAGAACGAGTATGTTGCCAACGACAGCAACGCCTCTGGTGGCAAGAAGCGTCGACATGCGCGCTACTTCCTTGCACAGGCGCCGTTCACCGATCTTATACTCAAACGCGAAGGCGGTCTCGACGATGCGCAGTGGTTTCCGCTCGCATCGGTCGGCGATCTTAATTTTTACGACGACATCTTGCCGGTCGTGACGCGCGCGATCAATCTGCTTGCGCAGAAGGACCGAAAGTAGTGACTAGCTGCTAGTGGCTAGCTTCTAGTAACATCAAAATATGAAGGCATCTTACTAGCCCCTAATCACTAGCCACTAGCACCTAAACTCATGCCTAATTTCAAACCATTCGAAGCGAAGATCGGACACGAGTTCCGCAATCAAACATTGCTGGAGACCGCATTCACGCACCGCTCATATCTGAATGAGAATCGCGCACCTGGTCGCGAGCACAACGAGCGACTCGAATTTCTTGGTGACGCAGTTCTCGAGCTCGTTGTCACTGAATTTCTTTATGCCAAATATCCTGATAAGCCGGAAGGGGATCTGACGGCGTATCGCGCAGCGCTGGTCAATACGGTTTCTATTTCGGATGCCGCATCCAAGCTCGGTATGAATGATTTCCTCTTGCTTTCACGCGGTGAATCACGCGACACCGGCCGCGCACGTGCAATCATACTTGCCAATGCGTTCGAGGCGCTGATCGGAGCGTTGTATCTCGATCAAGGATATGTCACGGCGAAAGATTTTATCGGCAAGCAACTTTTTTATAAGACTGATGAAGTCGTCGAGAAGCGCCTTTGGCAAGATGCGAAGAGTCGCTTGCAGGAGCTCGCACAAGACAAAACGGGCGTGACGCCGACCTACGAGCTCGTCGGACAGACCGGACCGGACCACGACAAGCGCTTTACAATCGCTGTCATTATCGCAGGAGATCGCGTTGCCCTCGGTGAAGGTCGTTCCAAACAAGAGGCAGAACAAGACGCGGCGCATAAGGCGCTTGCGGCGAAGGGGTGGTAATCTGCTCGGTGGTGTACAAGTATTTTCGGGTACGGATTTTCTGTACTCAGAAAATCCTCTGATATGTCGCGTCTAGATGACAGTACGCGACGCGATTCTGCAGAATCGTCGGCCGTCGCCTGCGGGGCCCCGAAAAAGACCCAGGTCACGCCCGCTGCCGGTCTGAAATGAGTTGACAAATAACATATATTTGCTATAGTATAAATTAGGTTAAGCAGGAGGCATAAAATGCCGCTAGGAATCAAACTGATTTTCGTCACGGTCGCTTTGCCGCCGTTCTGGGCTGGCATCGATCTTGCGTTCGGAAATCTGTTCGGATATGCGCACGGCTATCTTGGCCTGGTCATCTTTCTACAGCGATTGACGTTCGACATCGTCGGAAATGAGTTGATGGCCTCTATCGTGCTCATTTCGTGGTCGACTCTGAGTCTCGGTCTCATCCTCGGGAATCTTTTCGGAGGATGGTCGAAGTCAAAGTCATGAGCACAAAATATATAGCCTCGGACAATTCGGTCCGGGGCTCGCTGTTTTGCTACAATAACCAGCAATGCATCTCATCCTCAAATCAATCGAACTCTCGGGATTCAAATCTTTCGGCAAGAAGTTCGAACTGATGTTCGCGTGAAGCTTTTTTGGTTGCGCTGTACGTGTGATTCACCTAGGATGCTCGCATGGACCAAGCGAGCCGCGTAATGATACGTCATATCTTGTCGGAAGCCGCGGGGTCGACGATATTCGCACGCGGTATCAGCTATGCGCGGGACGACCTCGCGCAGGTGACGTCAAGTCGGCAGGACGAGGAGCTGCTATCTTTGGAAGGAATCGTGTATGGTTCTGATGAATACGAGACTTCGCTTCTCATCGACCTACATTCCGAAGATCTCGAATCGTACGAGTGCAGTTGCCCGTATGAAGATGTGTGCAAACATGTCGTGGCGCTCGGGATTACTTATATCGATACGAAGTCAGCGAACGCTGCGAGCCGCATCATCCCGCCTGCTGCTACCGATGTGCTTGGCGATATTCGTGACCGATTGCGAGCGCTCAATATCGACCCCGATCTTCTCTCCGCCGATGCATTGCGAGAGCTTTCTCAGGCGTCGTCGAAACTGTCCGGTCCTCGGGTCGTCGTTCCACAACCATCTACAACTTCGCGCGGAGAATGGCAAAAAAGCGGACGTACGTGGACGCAGAAAGAATCGGTGGAAGAAGCACATCAGTCGCCGAAAAAACCAAAACCGCCGAGACCTTTTCATCAACGATACGAACTCGCAATCGGGCTCATATATGATGGTTCTATCTCGCGTCCACATCTTCAGCGGAAAACAAAGCAGACATACCACTACTGGTACTCAGAACCAACGTTGAAGGCAAAAGATCTATTGCATGAAGAAACGGAACTTTCTCCGCCGCAGAAAGAATTTCTCTCACTTATGAAGGTATATGAGTCTGCCAAGCCGCGAGCGGGTGAATATGAAGCCCCTTGCGATCTTGCTGCAATTGTCAGCGCTGCCCATCGCGCAGATATCGGGATCGTAACGAGCGACGGCTCCTATGGCAAGACGATTCCTCTCGAGTGGCGCGAGCCGACGCCGCTTGAAGCGCGGCTCTCGGTGCAATCGCGCATCTCGGATGAGTACAACACGTACTACCATTCGTATCCATATGAAGTGACCACACTTGAAGTGCCGCGTTTTGAACATGAACATACCGATTATGTGCACGGCGGCCAAAGCGGTCTCGTCATCGCATCAAAGACGACCTTAGAGGTACATCAGTTTCCGGAAGCCGCTGCCTTGCTTCTGGCGCGTGCGATCCGTGCATCCTACCGCCCGAAGTACGGCGGACCATTCGACCGCTTCGGCAAGCCGATACCGCTCCATGCATGTACGGATCTCATTAGCATCGAATATATGCAGATTAACGAAATACAGTCGCAACTCGCTGCTGCGTGCACATTTTCTTCGAGTCTTCCGACTCCGCTTACCGTGCGACAGTATCAGGGCAAGCCAGTCATCATCGTGGATTACGATCAGGAAAAGACGACGCTCGCCGTGGTGCCGTCAGTCGAGTACGGTTCCGTACTTCTGCCCGTATCAGATACGCTGTATCGTTCGTTGAACAAAAAGAAGGAGCTGTTGCGCCGGGCGATTCCCGCCTTCGGCACGACGCATGTGGTGCGCATTAGCGGGAGTGAAATCCATATCGCTCCCGTTTCGTTCAAGGGCGAAGAGGAGCTGTTTCTCCTCGGCGAGACGCGTGGAGCGGAACTGGGGCTTACCAAGAAAAGCCGAGCGATATTCAAAGGGGAGCGGCAGGTCGAGCGATGTGTTCTCGAATATCTGCCGCGGATCAAGACACTCCCGTATGAGATCAGATATATTCGCGATATTCCCGCGATCGAGACGGCGGAATTCCGAGCGCACTTCAATATCGAAAGCGACATAGCGAACGATTGGCTCGCGTTCGACCTCGAGCTCTACTGCGGTGACGAACGCGTCCAGCTCGCCGATATCGAATCATTTCTCGAAGATGGCGGATCATTCCTCAAGATGAAAGACGGCCGGCTATTGAAGATTACCAACCCCGAAACCATTCGCCGCCTGCTTGACCTCCTCGCTCATTTTCGAAAGGACAAGAAAGGATCATACGAAGGCCATGCCTATCATGCGCCGGGACTTTCCGCGATGGCGCAATCATCGAAGCACTACACGAGCCGACTCTCCGATGACCTCAAGACTTTTTTGCAGCAGGCACGCACAGGCCGTGCCGTTTCGAAGATCCACATTCCGGCTCCTTTTTCAAAGACACTGCGTACCTATCAGCAGGATGGCGTGCATTGGATGCATTTTTTGAAACAATACCGGTTCGGCGGCATCTTGGCCGATGATATGGGCTTGGGCAAGACGATCCAGGCGCTCGCGATGATGTCGATGCATGCCGCGGAACGATCCCCATCGATCGTCATCGCTCCGAAAACGCTTCTGCACAATTGGGAACACGAAGTCGAGACCTTCGCGCCGAATCTGAAGATGTTGGTGATCGACGGGCCAGAAGCAGAACGTCGCGAGAAGATCATGCGCATACGATCGGCTGATCTCGTCCTCACTTCGTACTCCTCGCTGCAACGGGATATCGAGCTGTATGAGAAGCTGAAGAAGCCGTTTACCTACTGCATCATCGATGAAGCGCAAAACATCAAGAATCCTCGCACGAAAAGCGCGCATGCGGTGAAGCGCGTCCCGTCCGAATATCGGCTCGCGCTCACAGGTACCCCGCTTGAGAATAATGTAGAAGAACTGTGGTCGATCTTTGATTTTCTCATGCCGGGATTCCTCGGCGCGCATGCGCATTTCCAGCGGCATTTCGGACATCCCATCATGAAGCGGTCTGATGCTGTCGCGCTTGATCATCTGAAGGCTCGTGTCGGCGCCTTCATGCTTCGCCGCACCAAAGACGAAGTATTGAAAGAATTGCCCGCGAAGATCGAACAGGTGATCGAGTGCGATCTTTCCGACGATCAGAATATCCTCTATCAGGACGTGTTGCGGCGCGTACGCAGCGATATCGAAGGTGTGGTGAAGAAGAAAGGATTCGCCTCGTCGCAGATTCATATCCTCGCAGGTCTCACGCGGTTGCGCCAGATATGCAATCATCCGGCGCTCGTCTTACCTAAAAAAAGCGGTGCCGCGTATCCATCAGTCAAGCTTGATGCCTGTATGGAGCTCGTCAAAAGCTTGCATAGTGAACGGCGTAAGGTTCTGGTCTTCAGCCAGTTCACGGGTATGCTCGACATTTTGGCACAGGCGCTGGGGGATGAGAAGATCGGGTATGGCTATCTCTCAGGCAAGACGGTCGATCGAAAGGGGGTAGTGGAGAGCTTCACGAAGGATGCGAAGAAGACCGTATTTCTCATCAGCACCAAGACCGGCGGCACGGGACTCAACCTGACTGCGGCCGATGCAGTCATCATCTTCGACCCATGGTGGAATCCGCAGGTCGAGCGCCAAGCCGTCGATCGTGCGCATCGCATCGGACAGACCAAGACGGTCAATGTGTATCGGCTACGCACCAAAGGTACGATCGAAGAAAAGATTGCCGCTCTGCAAGATCGCAAGGCCAAGCTTTTCGGTGCGTTGGTGGGGGAGAGCAAGGACTTATTCCAGAAGCTTACGTGGGAAGAGGTACGCGGGCTGCTTTCGTAAATAGTCTGAACGTGAGGTGGAACAGGACACAGTGCATAAGGCGCTTGCGGCGAAGAGGTGGTAAAAAGTTCGGTGGACAGCCTTTTTTGGCGGTCTTGACAGATTTGTATATTATGTATATAATAAAACCTGAATTCGAAACTTAGATGGGAGAGAAGACGATGTTCTATGTCATGTCTCTATTGGCGATCTATGCAGTTGTTCCGATAACGGGCAGCAGCGAGATGACTGAACACAGTATGTATGTGTTTGGTGTACTGCAATTGGCGAACGGAATTCTTTGCTATGCATGTGCCACGTTGATGTCGCGGTGCATGTCGCCAATTGCGCTAAACCGTTTCTGGTTCATTCGTTGAGTTTTTCGGCAACCAATGTGTGTTGCCCAAACCCCGGACTATGGCCCGGGGGTTTCTTTTTTTGGTACAATAGTAATCAATGTTCCTCAGCCTCAAATCAATCGAGCTTTCGGGATTCAAATCTTTCGGCAAGAAGTCCGAACTTGTTTTCACATCGCCGATCGCTTCGATCGTCGGGCCCAATGGCAGTGGCAAGAGCAATGTCGCAGAAGCGTTCCGTTTCGTCTTGGGCGAACAGTCGATGAAGTCGATGCGCAGCAAGAAGGGCGAGGATCTCATCTGGGGCGGCAGTCCCGCGATGGCGCGCGCCAATCGTGCGAGCGTGAAGGTCACTTTCGATAATTCACCGGGGCCTTCTGGCACGCGCCTGCTCGATATCGATTTCAACGAAGTCGTCGTCGAACGCGTCGTGTATCGCGACGGCCAGAACGAATATCTTTTGAACGGTTCGCAGGTGCGTCTCAAGGATGTCATCCGCTTGCTCGCGGGTGCCAACATCGGTGGGTCGGGCTATCAGATCATTTCGCAGGGCGAAGCGGACCGCATCCTCAATGCGAGTCCGCGTGAACGTCGTGAGATGGTGGAGGATGCACTCGGCCTGAAGCTGTACCAGCACAAGAAAGCAGAAAGCGAAAAGAAACTCGAAGAGACGGGTATCAATATCGACAAGACGAGATCATTACGACGCGAGATTGCACCACATCTCAACTTCTTGCGCTCGCAAGTCGAGAAGATCGAGAAGGCGCGCGAGATGAAAGAAGAACTGGCAGCGAAGATGCACGAATATCTGTCGCGTGAGAACGCATACATCACGCAGGAGGATGCGCGCTTGCTCGACGAAGCTCGTGATTATGACCAGCAAATCAAGATACTTGCACTGCAGGCCGATGAAATGCGCGCTCGGCGCGGCATCAAGACGGAAGCGAGCGAAGTCGAGGTGACAATACTCGAGAACAAACTTTCACAATCACGACAGGAAGCGGCGCGGCTCGAACGTGAGCTCGGACGTGCCGAAGGCGCGCTAGAAGTCAACACCGTGACGATCGAACAGATCGTTCCCGTGCCGCATGTGCGTCAGTTCATTCGCGATATCGAAGCAGAAATCGCACATGTTGAACAAAGTGACGACATTGGTGCGGTTCGCACGGTGCTTGCAAGTGTGCGCGGCAAGATCAAATCGTTCATCGAAGGATTGACCGGCAGTGCGCCGGAAACCAATGAAGAAGCACGACTACAGGTAGAATCACTCGCCCGGCAGCTCAAGGAAGCGCAAGAAGGCGAACGTATTGCTGCTCATGATGTCCAAACAGTCCGTGCCAAGATTGCGGCGGCGCGCGATGCGACGTTCGCCGCGGAGCGTGAAGTCGTCGAAATAGAAGGGAAGTTGCGCGAGGCACGCTCGCGTCTTGCTGCTGTCCAAAATGAACGCTCACAACTAGCCGGACTTCGCGAACGATTTGAAGAAGAAATTCGCGAGGGTATTACGCTCATTGGGGCGGCGATCCATGGGTGGAACAAAACGGAGATACCGCAGGGCGCTCTTTCAGAAGATCGCAACGTACAGGAGAAACGTCGTCGTGAGATTGAGCGTTTGAAGATCAAGATCGAGGAGTCGGGCATCAGCAACGGCGATACGATCGTGAAAGAATTCAAGAACACGAAGGAGCGCGATGAATTCTTGGCGAAAGAACTGATCGATCTCGAACGCTCCGCAGCTTCCTTGGAAGATATCATCGTCGATCTCGAACGGACGATCGACGTGCGTTTTACCGACGGACTCGCGCATATCAATACCGCACTGCACGAATTCTTCGCGAAGCTTTTTGGCGGCGGGGAAGCGAAGCTGTTCGTTGAGAAGCCGAAACATGCATCGAAGTCCAATTTTGACGAGGATGGAGATGAGATCGAGGAGGTGCCGGATGAGGACGAACTGTATGCCGGACTTTCGATATCGGTTACGTTGCCGCGCAAGAAGATGCATGGACTCGAGGTCCTCTCGGGTGGCGAGCGAGCGCTCACTTCGATCGCGCTCATCTTCTCGATGAGCCAGGTGAATCCCCCGCCATTTCTGATACTCGATGAGACCGACGCTGCACTCGACGAAGCCAACAGCAAGCGCTATGCCGATATGATCCGCGAGCTCGGTGCCAAAAGCCAGCTCATCGTCATCACGCACAATCGCGCGACCATGGCCGCCGCCGGAGAGCTCTATGGCGTCACGATGGGAAGCGATGGAGTGTCGAAATTGCTTTCGGTGAAGTTTGAGGAGGCAGCGAAGGTGGCGAAATAATGGAGCGACTTTGGGAGCTTTAGTATCTGTGGTACTGTGAAATAGTATGAATATGAGCAGATCGGGAACATATCGATGGATGATTTTTAAAGACAACGATACGTGGTTCGGTGTCGCGCTTGAATTTAACCTTGTCGTGGAGGGTGAAGATCCACATCTTGTCGAGCTTGAGCTACAAGATGCAGTGATCGGATACCTCGAGTCGGTCAAGAAGCTCGAGCATGGATTCCATGCGCAGCACACTGAAGGAATCTTGAATCAAGAGCCAGATCCCGATTATGAAGCGATGTGGCGGAAGGGGTATCAGGGGCACGCCGACTTGACACAGTCAGTGCGTTCTCCGCTTTCCGATATTTATAAGATCGGCATAGCAAATCTCGCAAACGTATAATGACTCGGGGCAGATCGAACTGGACCTTCAAAGATGTCGAAACATTCCTCCGGAGCAACGGGTTCGCACTCCATCACGTTCGAGGCAGTCATTATTTCTTCCGTGGAATGATCAACGGCACCCTTCATATGACGCATGTCCAGTATCATGGTTCGTCGGCAATCCATCCGAAGACACTCTCTTCGATAATGCGGCAGTCAGGCATATCGGAGAATGAATGGCTCAAATAGTATGGCCCATCTTGAACACATCTTTTCGCTTATAAATGCAAAGAAACTCGAAGATCATCTTGAGGCGTATATGAAGGCTGGTTTTGTCGTATCGCCACAAACAGTCCGGCACCCGCCCGGCCTGCGCAACGGTTTCGCCTACATCGGATGCGAATATATCGAATTCGAATGGGTGGAGAACGTTAGGAAATATAAAAAAGGCAAAAAAGCGTATCATGATGTGTTTCGAAAACATCCCGCACCCTTCGGTTTTGGATTTGAAGAGCCGAACATCGAAGCGTTCCATGAGAGGCTAGAAAAGAACGGCATAAAGATTCCAAAAATCTATTCGCGAGGACCGAGCGATGCGAAGAAGGGAGATGCTCCGTGGTGGTCTTTTCAAGATCTTGCCGCGAAGTTATTGCCTGGTGTATTCCCGTTTGTTCTGCGTTACGAAAAACGTGATTATACTAAGGGCAGGAATGCGTATTGCGGACCGAATAAGATATTCGCACTTTCGGGCGTTACATTTGTGACTAAAACTCCTCAGAAAGATGCGGTTGCGTGGTGTGAAATTTTGTCTCCGCGCGCCAAGCCGCATAAGGTCGATGGTAGTATCCAAGTACCGATCGGGCCGCATCGCATGGAATGGCTAACGGCAAAAGCCTTTGAAAAAAAGTACGGCCGCAAGCCGTATATGCCACCTTCTGGAAGATTTGCATCATTGCGAAAAACAGGACTGCTGCATGTGCTATCAGATGATCTTGAAACGACGCGGAAAGTTCTCAGCCGCGCAGGGCGCACTGTAACGGAAGTCGAGGTGGACGGCCAGCACTGTCTATACGTCGAACCGATCAAATCCGACGGCTTCACTTTTCTCATACGGGAATATTCGCTGGCAAAATGGAAAAAAGAACGGGCTACGCTCGGGCAAAAGTGCGTGGTCGTTTCAAGTAGAGGTTGATAATAGCAGCTGGAACGAGGAAGCCTTGAAGTTTTTAGGTCGCGCGCTAGACTATTTACATGCTCACGGACAAAGACCTTAATCGGATTATCGCCGTTGTCGAGACCAAGGAGGAGGTGCGCGGTTTGAACGAACGAATGGATAAGTTCGAAGATACTCAGACGCGCATCCTCACTGCGCTTGATCGCCTCGCTACCACTATAGAGAAGCTCAATATCGAAATATGCAGCCATCAACGAACAGCTTTCGCGGTATGAGCGATGGATCCAACAGATCGCAAAACAGGCGAAAGTCACGCTCGGGGATTGATTTTTTACTGCTTTCTGCTACAGTGCCACCACTATGTTAAAGATCCGATTGCAGCGCACTGGCCGTATCAACAGCCCTTCATACCGTGTCATTGTGACGGAGCATGCCCGCGGGCCCAAGACTGGTAATTTTCTTGAGGTTGTCGGCACCTATGATCCGAAGACCAAAGCGCGCAAACTCGATGCCGACCGTATCAAGTACTGGATCTCGGTAGGCGCTCAGCCTTCTGCCACGATGCACAATATGCTTATCTCCGCCGGTATAACGACAGGCAAAAAGATCAATGTATTACCGACGATGGTCGTCGCTCCGACTCCCGTCGAAGAACCGAAAGCTGAAGAGCAAAAAGTAATTGCACCAGCCGATGAAGTGGTCGCGACAGAAATGCCTGCTGACACTGAAGTCGTAGCGGAAAAGGCAGAATAGTTTGATATACTTGTCGAACGAGACTCTTTACGAGGTAACGATACAGAATCCTATGGAACATGATGAACAATTCTTGGAGTACGTGGTGAAGGCTCTTGCCGACAACCCGAACGATGTGAAGATCAGACGAACCGTCGACGAGATGGGCGTGCTTCTGACACTCTCTGTCAACAAAGACGACATGGGTAAGGTCATTGGTCGTTCTGGTGCGACCGCCAAAGCGATCCGTACGATCTTGCGCGTCGTTGGTATGAAGAATGATGCACGCGTCAATCTCAAGATCGAAGAGCCGGAAGGCGCAGAACATCCCGAAGCACCTGCCGCAGAGAACGTTCCTTACGTCCGCGACACGACCGTTGACGACGTCATCAAGGATTTGAAAGGGGAGAATTAGGTTCTAGGGACTAGCTGCTAGGTGCTAGCAATACAAAACTCCATCGCTTTTTTGAATCAAACTAGAAGCTAGCAACTAGTTCCTAGAACCTAACCTATGCTCCATTTCCACATAATCACTCTCTTCCCGGAATCGATCGAACCATATTTGAATGCTTCGATGATTGGTAAGGCTCAAGATAAGAAAAAAATCAAAGTTTCTTATTACGACCCGAAGGATTATACGACTACCGGCAAGAAAAGTGCGGATGGCTCGTCGCGTATCCAAGATGAGCGCGTTGATCGTCGTCCCTATGGCGGCGGCCCAGGAATGGTCTTGCGGCCGGAGCCGATGCTGCGTGCCGCGATGGCCGCGATCGGAAAGAAAAAAAATGTCGAGGTGATCTTCTTCTCGCCGGCGGGAAGACTTTTTGATGAACCGACGGCGAAGGAGTTTTCTGCGAAGAAACATATTGTATTTATCTGTGGACACTACGAAGGTGTCGATGCACGTGTGCCGCAGATACTCGGGGCGACTCCGATCTCGGTCGGTCCGTACGTCCTCACTGGCGGTGAACTTCCCGCCGCAACACTCATTGATGCGATTTCGCGATTCGTACCGGGTGTCCTCGGCAAAGCGGAGTCACTCGAGAATTCCCGCGTGTCGAGTTCGGAGGTGTATACGCGGCCGGACGTTTTGAAATGGAAGGGGAAGCAGTATCCGGTGCCGGAAGTTTTGAAAAGCGGGCATCACGCGAAGATCGAGGAGTGGAAGAAATCAACACGTAAAGAGTGATTTTACTTGACCGAAATTGCAGGTGGTGTAGTCTGTTGCGCAGACATAGAAGCCATGGTGTACTACCATCGCAGTGTCTTGATATGCTAGGGGATTTAAGCATGTCCGAGAATGAAAAAAGACGTATCTCGCAGTGCGAATGTGGTCATCGACGGGTGGGGCCCGGAGTTTTTGTTTGTGAGGACCCCCGTTGCACTTTCGAGGCTGCTCGGGCTAGATCGCGGGCTGAGGGCGCGAAAATTTTCAGCAACAGCAGCGACCGAGTGAGGTCGAATTTTCCTCGGCGGTCAAGCGACGTCGTTGATTATAGCGTAGCGGAAGCGCTCAAAGCGACGGGACATGGATCAAGTGGCGGCCGGATTGCCTATACGGGGCGGCGCGGCGACCAGAACGAGCGCACGATGTCCTGAGCTCGGCACAAAAACGGCGATCACCCCTCCAGGGATGATCGCCTTTCTTATTATTATTGTCACAGTATTATTGGTAAACTTTACACACTGTAAGCGGCCCGACCTTTTAGGTCGGGCCGCTTAGCGTTACAATCAAGACATGTCTTGGTCAGCACGTCGCAGGTTTCTCTATATAACGGGTATCATCCTGTTTCTGCTCATCGTTGTCGGTGGTCCGATCACATACAAGATCGCGACGATTCCTGCCTCATGTCACGACGGCAAGCAAGACCAAGGGGAGACCGCGGTTGATCGCGGCGGTCCCTGTTTGCTGTTGGATGACCACTATCTCCAGCCGCATGCGATTCTATGGGCACGATCATTTCGCGTGCGCGATGGTTCGTACAATGCGGTCGCCTATATCGAGAATCCCAATCCGCACGCCGGCGTACCAGCGGCAAATTACAAATTCAGCCTGTACGATTCCCAAAACATTCTCATTGCCGAACAAACCGGCACGACCTACATCATGCCCGGCGATGTGACACCGGTGTTTACGTCAGATATCAATACGGGCAATCGCATCGTCGCACATACCTATTTCGCGCTGACTGATTCGGTATTGAAGTGGGAGCGTATGAGTAATCCGACATCCGTGGTCTCCGTTTCAAGCAAACAAGTCTCAAATACCGACACCGATCCGCAACTCTCGGCCATTGCGCGCAATTCGTCGGTTACAGACCTGACGAACATATCGTTTGTCGGCGTCGTGTACGATACCGCAGCGAATGCTATCAACGCTTCGGCAACGATACTTCCGCGTCTTTCCGGGGATTCGCAGTTACGCATCGGATTCACCTGGCCGGATCCGTTCGCCGTCGTCGTCGGCACCGAAGATGTCATTCCAATCATGCCGCCGATTCCGGATCCGACCGCGCAGCAATAAGTATGGGTTCGTTTTTTGGTTGGATGGCGCGGTCTTTGAAACGTCGGTTTTCAAGTATTGACTGGTTCCTCTTTGCCGCCGCACTTTCCATATCGGTGCTCGGTCTCGTGACGATGCTTTCTTTTTCTGCCGAGAATTCTTTTTTTGTACGTCAGATTGTGTGGATCGGACTCGCCATAATCGTTTTTCTTTTTGCCAGTATTCCTGAATACGGATTTCTGCGGCGGACATCGATCGTTGTTGGTTTGTATACGATCGTTATTTCACTCTTGGCGCTTATCTTCGTATTTGGAGCGGTGGTAAAAGGCGGACAGAATCGTTTCAACCTCGGACTGTTCGCGTTTCAACCGGCCGATCTTGCGAAACTCGTGCTCGTCGTCTTCCTCGCGAAATATTTTGCGCGGCGCCATATCGAGATCGCACATATTCGCCACATCCTTGTCTCGGGTGCATATGCGTTCGTCATTCTCTTGCTCGTCTTCCTCCAACCGGATCTGGGATCAGCCATCACCATCGCCAGTATCTGGCTCGGCATGGTGCTGGTCGCCGGAATCTCATGGAAACATCTCGCCACGCTTTTTATCATCAGTGCTATTGTTGCCGGCGGTCTGTGGCATTTCGCATTGCATCAATATCAAAAGGATCGCATTCTCACCTTCATACATCCGCTCTCAAATATCCAAGGTACCGGCTACAACGCCTATCAATCGACGGTCGCTGTCGGTTCGGGGCAAGCACTCGGCAAGGGGATCGGATATGGGACGCAGAGCAAACTGCAATTCCTTCCGGAATTCCAGACAGACTTCATCTTCGCGTCATTCGCCGAAGAGTGGGGATTTGTCGGCGTACTGCTTTTGTTCGGACTTTTTAGTATCGTCATCGTGCGTATTCTCGTGATCGCCGCACATGGGTATGACAACTTCGACATGCTTGTCGCCGCAGGCATCGCGATCTATTTCATCTCGCAATTCGTCGTACATGCCGGTATGAATATGGGACTTCTGCCCATCACCGGCACGACGCTGCCATTCATGAGCTATGGCGGGTCGCACCTGCTTACCGAATACTTGGCGCTCGGCATCCTCATGGGTATGCGTCGGCGCGCACGTCCGACGATTCAAGCTCGCGATGAGACGGAGATCGTGGGAGCGGTGGTGTAAAGCTCGATTGTTGTATTAATCATTTTTGAGAAAGTACGAGTCGTAGTTGTTTGCTGAAGTACGGATACATTCTGAGAGACTTTTTCAACTTCATGTGCGAGAGTAGCTCCAGACCTTGAAGGAACAAAATGAATCTTTGGAAGATCGGATGCCTCGGTTTGGACCACGTCGGTCGCTATTATGGGAAGGCCGGCCATTGCGGCTTCAAGAAGTACATACGGCATACCTTCCTTGATCGAAGGTAAGATAAATATATCGAATGCGGGCAGATATCTCGACGCTCCTGTTTCCAAACTCACTGGCAATTTATTTGTAGAAAAATTCGCAAGCCATACTGATTTTTCGAGCTTGTGTTCAATGATCTTTGCCGCAAGGGCAGAACGGCCTTCTCCGTTGCCGATTATCGTATAGCTGAACTTTCCTGGTGCTCGCTTTTCAAGACCTTCCATCATGTCAATCGCTGCAAAATTGAGACCTTTATTCGGAGTTATTTCAGCAATGGTCACCAGACGAATCGTCTCTTTTCCGTGTGCGGAAATTCCGCTAAAGAGCAGATCTTCTACTTCTGCACGCGAGAACATTTCAAGTGTGTGCGGTATCGCAAGCGGCACGTATCGAACTTTTTTCCGCAAGCCCCACATACGCGTACCGATCATCTCATCTTCCTTGGAAACTACAATAACCGCATCGCTCAAAATTCCCGTGAAGCGACTTATTTCTCGAATTAGAAAAGTCGCGAAGAAATTCCGCTGCTCTTTGAACGGCCATCCGTGAACAGTGAAAATGACGCGCGGCACGCCGACCATGAATGCGACGAAGGCACCCCATGCGGCGGCTTTCGAACTGTTGAGATGGACGACATCGGGACGCTCCGCTCGCATGAGTCGCGTGAGATCGCGCCACACAAGGAATTCTTTTGACAAGGAAACATCGCGCGTAAGCGAAGGTATGAATATCGTGCGGATGCCGGCTGCGACGAGCTTTTCTTTCAGAATTCCGGGGGCGGCACCGGCACCGTCCTCGCCGCCAAACACGACAACTGATTCAAATTGATCTTTCGGGAGATTCGTCGCGAGATCGTACACGTAGCGTTGCGCCCCACCCCAATTCGATTTGGTGACGATAAAAAGAACTTTTTTGAGCCGTTTTTCGGTTTCTCCCTGTGATTCTTGCTTCATAGTGACGACAATGCCATGATACACCTAATACGGTATGACGCTTGTTCCCAAACGTGAATATGCTGTTCTCTTGGTGGGCGATATCATCGTCTTTGTCCTGGCGCTCTGGCTCACCCTTACGCTGCGCTACCTCGCTTTCCCGACACCGGAAGTGTTCCGACTCCATCTCGTACCGTTTTCGTTCTTGTTCGTCGTATGGCTGCTCGTTTTCTTAGTCGCAGGATTATATAGTCGGCACACACGGCTTTTCCGCCGAAGATTGATGGCGACAATCCTCTATGCGCAGTCGATCAATATGGTGATCGCGGCGATCTTCTTCTTTTTTGTACCGGCCTTTGGCATTGCGCCGAAGATACAACTTCTTCTCTATCTCGTAGTATCGTTCGTATTGATCCTCGCTTGGCGGGTATATATTTTTCCTCGTCTGCGTACGTCGCGTCGCTTGAAAGGAGTCTTGATCGCTTCCGGTGCCGACGGTGCGGTACTCGCACATGAAGTAGCGAATGATGTCCGTTTTCCCTTTTCATTCGATTATGTCGTTGATACGGCGATTGCTCCTTCTCACGAGGTGATCCAGCAGGCGTGTCGCGTTGCGGAGAAAGACGATGTCTCGTTCCTGGTCGTCGATTTCTTTGATCCGGCTACGGCTGCTGTTTTGCCGATCATGTATGACGCCGCGTTCCACAAGCAACGCTTCGCGCTGATCGATGTCATTGATCTGTATCAGGAGATGTTCGACCGTGTGCCGCTTTCGCTCATTCGATACGAGTGGGTGTTGCGGCACGTGTCGGCATCGCGCGTGTACGACACCGTAAAGCGGATCTTTGATGTGACTGCAGCGTTGATCATGGGGATCATATCGCTCGTCGTGTATCCGTTCGTCGCGCTTGCAATACGGATCGATGACGGTGGCGGCGTATTCATCACACAGGAGCGGGTCGGCCGGTACCAGAAACCGATTCATATCATCAAGTTTCGCACCATGTCGGGCAATGATAACGGGGTATACGATGCGACCGGTAAATCGAATCTAAAAATAACGCGCGTCGGCAAGTGGCTTCGGATCTTGCGTATCGACGAGTTGCCGCAACTCTGGAATGTGGTTTCGGGTGAGCTTTCACTCGTCGGGCCGCGGCCCGAGCTACCTGCACTTGCCGCACAATACAGTGCGCGCATCCCGTACTACAACGCGCGGTACCTGGTGAATCCCGGACTCACCGGTTGGGCACAGATTCGGCACGATCGTGATCCGCATCACGGCGCGGATATCATCGAGACCAAAATGAAGCTCTCATATGATCTCTACTATCTGCGCCGCCGTTCGCTTGTACTCGATTTATTTATTATGATTCAGACTGTACGGATCATTTTTACCGCGCGGGGGACATAATTAATTTATGGAAGATTTCAAAAATAAAATTGTCGTTGTTACGGGAGGCGCCGGGTTCATCGGCTCGCATATCGTTGAGGCGCTCGTGGAGCGCGGAGCAATAGTCCGTGTGATCGATGACTTGAGTACTGGCAAGAAAGAAAATCTCGCTACTGTAATGAATCACATCGAGTTCGTGCAGGATTCGATTCTCAATACCGACGTGCTTGCTCGTGTCATGGTGGGTGCGACCTATGTATTCCATGAGGCTGCAGTGCCGTCGGTACCGAAGAGTGTCAAGGATCCGATGACGTCGCATAATGCCAATGCGACTGGGTCTCTCAATGTGCTCCTTACCGCACGCGACGCAAAAGTAAAACGTGTCGTTGTTGCGGCGTCGAGTTCTTTCTACGGTGATACGCCAACCTTGCCGAAGGATGAGACCATGCCACCCAATCCGCTCTCGCCGTACGCGTTGCAGAAATTCGTCGGTGAAAAATATGCGATGCAATTTTATACGCTCTTTGGATTGGAAACAGTCGCGTTACGGTACTTTAATATCTACGGTCCGCGTCAAGATCCAAGTTCTCAATATTCTGCGGTCATTCCGCTTTTTATCCGTATGCTCAAACATGGCGAAGTACCGACCATTAATGGTGATGGTTCTGGGTCGCGCGATTTTACCTTCGTTACCGACGCGGTCGCCGCGAATCTTCTTGCTGCAACGACTCCTGCCGCAGCAGGCGAGGTTTTCAACTGTGCCGCAGGTAGGCAGGTGACGCTCAATGAACTGACGGATACGTTGCAAAAAATGCTCGGCACAAACGTCGACGTGCATCATGGTGATCCGCGCCCTGGCGACATTTTGCACAGCTTTGCCGATATCTCAAAAGCGCAGCGTATACTCGGATTCGTACCGCGCGTGACTTTCGAAGAAGGACTCCAGCGTACCGCCGCAACCATTGCGTGATCACATGACGATAGACGGACGCGCGATAGCCGAACGGGTATATCAAGAACTTATTGCGGAGCGAGCAACTGATTCTCGTCCGATTTCGCTCGGCATTGTCGTCGCGTCGCATGATCCGGTCATCGAATCGTTCGTGAAGATCAAATCGCACGCGGCGGCTCGCCTCGGAGTGGAGATCCGTCGCATTGACCTTTTGCATGAACCGACCACTGCCGATGCACTTGCCGCGATCGAACGTCTGGCACCAGAAGTCGACGGTATCATCGTGCAATTACCGCTACCGGTCGCGCTCGACACCGAGACTATACTCGCCGCCATTCCACCATATCTTGATGTTGATGGTATCAATCCGGCGATCGCTGAGCATGATCGATTGGTGCGTGCGCCCGTTGCCGGAGCCATTGAAGAACTATTGAAAGAACATACGATCGACCCAAAAGGTATGCGCGCAGTCGTTGTCGGTGCAGGGCGGCTCGTCGGTGTGCCTGCTGCGCATATGCTTGCGAGTCTCGGAGCAGAAGTCTCTGTCGTCACACTTGAATCGGGCTCACTCGATGAATTACATAATGCGGACATCGTCGTCTTAGGGGCGGGGAATCCGGGGTTCGTAAAACCGGAAATGATCAAACGAGGTGTTGTCTTGATCGATGCGGGCACCAGTGAATCGAGCGGCAAAGTCGTCGGTGACGCCGATCCTGCCTGTGCCGAAAAATGTACGATCTTCACACCGGTCCCTGGCGGTGTCGGGCCGATTGCCGTCGCGATGATATTCAAAAATCTTTTTATATTGGCACAACAAAACAAACGCCTCTAAAAAGGTTGGCCGTCGCATCGTTGAACGCGACGGCACTGTATGGAATCACGCGGGCATAGTTTCTCTTGACCGCCACCTCGGTAGCCAAGCCGTGAGACGCGCAAAAAAATTTTGCGATACTATCGCCTCGCTCCGCTCTTCTTTTTCCGGCGCCCAAATTCGGTGATTTGCGGCGACAAACTGAGTGGCCCCGTCTTCACCACAAACGATCCACATGGTTTCGTAGTCACCGTGACGGCCCACGCCATCTCGAATCCGTGCGAAGTCCTCCGGTAGGATAACCCCGACCTTTCGAGGTTCGACGCCCTTTTGATCAGGAATGAAGTCTTGTAAGGGTATTTCTCTACCACAGAACGGAACGTCGAACGGAAGTCCCTGTTCGAATCCCTCGCACAGGATTCGAACGCTTCGCCCGTCACCCGTGACGTTCAACTGTATCGTCGTGATCCTTGGCATGACCCAATCCTCCGTTGGAGCTCACTAAAACCTAAGTGTACCATAAGAACTTCTGGCCTCAGCGAGAACTGAGTTGTATATCAGTACAATATTAGTTTATTGCCGAGTCAACCTCCCGCAACGCTAAAAAACTCGTATTGACAGCGTCATTACGCGCGTTATCATTGTTCCTATGAATACGACTCTGCAGGTGCGCATCGACAAAAAGACGAAAGAAAAAGCGCGCAAGGCGTTCAAGGCCGCCGGCATCGACCTTTCAAGCGGCCTGCGGCTCTTCCTTACCCATGTCGGCCGTACGGGTGAAGTGCCACACGACATGTTTACCTACGACAATGCCCCGGAAGCATATATGAAAAAGCTTATGAAAGAGCGCGATTGGGCGGTCAAACATGGCAAAGTATATACCGACATAAAACAGCTTCACGACGATATACTAAAGTCAAAATAAGATACATTATGTACGGGGTCGTTAGGTTGAGAGAATACGAGCGCTCGCTTAGAAAGGTGTCGCAGTACCGCAATTTCGATATTGAAGAACTTGAACGTGTCATTGGGTTATTACGCAACAACATACCACTTGAATCGAGACATAAGGATCATGCTTTGAAAGGCAAATATTTCGGAATACGAGAGTGCCATATAAAGAATGATCTACTTCTTTTATACGAGAAACATGAAAATAAGTTGATTCTTTATCTTGTGGACATTGGTACGCATGCATCCGTCTTCGAAGAATAAAACAGAAACCGCCCGCAGAAGCGTTCGGCTTCCGTCGGGCAGATTTTAAAAGATAGGTTCCGAACTGCAAATCGGTTCGCCATCCTCAATTAGCATCTGAGCACGCTTGCCCGAACCAAAGCAACTCACTACTCCCGATCCGGTTGGGAGAAAATGCCCATCAATAAGCCAGAAGTCTTCTCGTTCTGCCCGAAGATCATCCGGATCATGATTCGAAGGGACCACCGGGCGTTCTTGCTGACACACGACGCAAATCCCAGTCATCTTTGGCATGTGAACCTCCCTCTTCTCAATCAGTGTGGCTGAGCTAATTAATATTCTATGATCTATATTAAACATTGTCAATGTACCAAAAGTCATATAAATGCGTATACTTCAGCCCAATGGCACGAAGACGCCTCATTGCAATCCTCATCCTTCTCCTCGGAGCCGGCATCGGCTGGTTCGTGTATTCCTCCCAATTGCATTCATGGCGGCCGTTCAAGCTCGGGCTCGACCTTTCGGGCGGCACGGAGCTCACGTACCGCGCTGATCTTTCTGCGTTGCAGTCAGCTGACATCGCCGGTTCGATGGCAGCGCTGCGCGATACTATCGAACGCCGTGTGAACCTCTTCGGGGTCTCTGAACCGCTCGTCCAGACGGAGACTGGCGGCACGCTCGCTGGAGCGACCGAACAGCGTTTGGTCGTGCAATTGCCGGGCGTGACTGACACACAACAGGCGATCGCACTCATCGGCCAGACACCGGTCCTGGAATTCCGCATGCTTAAAGTCGGCGCAACGCCGCCGCCACAAGGCCAGGCCCTCGCAAGCTCAAGTGCTGCAGCGCTCTTCGAGCCGGCTGCGATCACCGGCAAAGACCTTGCGAGCGCATCATTGCAATTCGCTTCCGGTGCAGGTTCGATGGGCGCACCGCAGGTAGTCCTCAAATTCGACAGTGCGGGCTCAGCTGAATTCGCAAAGCTCACGGCGCAGAATGTCGGCAAGATCTTCGGCATTTTCCTCGATGGCGTTCCGATCTCGGAGCCGGTCATTCAGGAATCAATTCCGGATGGTACTGCGGTCATTTCCGGCGGATTCACCGCGGCACAGGCACGCGACCTTGCACGCAATCTGAACGAGGGTGCGCTGCCGGTCCCGATCACGCTGCTTTCGACCGAGACGATCTCAGGCACTCTCGGCGGTGCAGCGGTACACAACGGTATTCTTGCAGCGCTATGGGGAGTCGGACTCGTTATGCTTTTCATGGTCCTTTGGTACCGACTGCCGGGACTTTTGGCTGCGATCGCTCTTACTATATACATCGCATTCATGCTCGCAATTTTCTTGTTGCTACCGGTTACACTGACGGCCGCTGGCATCGCGGGATTCATTCTCTCGATCGGCATGGCCGTCGACGCCAACATTCTCATATTCGAGCGGACGAAAGAAGAGCTTCGCAGCGGCAAGTCCACACACGACGCGATCCATGACGGATTCGCGCGTGCATGGCCGTCAATCCGCGACAGCAATACATCCTCGATGATCACCGCCGTCATTCTCTTCTGGTTCGGCACGTCGATCATCCAAGGTTTCGCTTTGGTCTTCGGTCTCGGTGTTTTGGTCTCGATGCTGACCGCCATCTCTGTCTCTCGTACCTTCCTCATGGCGCTTGGTATTGAGTCAAAAGGCGGCTTCACTCGTTTTCTTTTTACGAGTGGAGTTTCTAGAAGCTAGTCACTAGTACCTAATACTGTATGTTCATCATCAATCATCGAAAATTCTTTTTTGCGTTGACCGGCACGATCGTGCTCGTTGCTGTGGCTGCAGTCTTGTTCTTCGGCCTGCACCTCTCCATTGATTTTACTGGTGGCACAATGGTCCAGGTGACCTATCCAAATGGCCGACCGACAGCGGCGATGCTTGAACAATCGCTCACCAGCGCCGGATTTTCCAACTACTCAGTTCGCGCGGTTGGTACGAATGATTATGTCCTGCAAGCACAGAATATTTCTGCCGCAGAGCGTGCCGATCTTTCTTCTGCATTCTCGGTCGGTAACGCGTATCCCGTCATTGTCGATGAACTCAATGATATCGGACCGACGATCGGTCTCGAATTGCGCAATAAGTCGCTCGTCGCAATGACACTCGTATTGGTCTGTATTTTGCTGTTCATCGCATTCGCCTTCCGCAAGGTCAGCAAGCCGATCTCATCGTGGGTCTATGGTCTTATCGCCCTCGTGACATTGGTGCATGACGTCATTATTCCGATCGGATTTTATGCACTTCTCGGACACTTCGTCGGTGCACAGGTGGATACGCTTTTCGTAACTGCTGTGCTCACCGTGCTCGGTTTCTCGATCCACGATACGATCGTCGTCTTCGATCGTGTACGTGAAAATCTTCATGTGAATCATCAAGAGAATCGAAAGGAGGACTTCGCGAAGACCGCCGGACGATCTCTCAGCCAGACGTTCGTCCGATCGATCAACACATCACTCACCGTACTTATCACGCTGCTCGTCTTGTACTTCATCGGTCCCGCGTCTACTCGTGACTTCGCGCTGACCTTGCTCGTCGGCATCATTGCCGGTACGTATTCATCGATCTTTCTCGCGACTCCTCTTCTCGTCGAGGTAGCGAATCGGCATAAGGCCAAATAGCGAAAAGCAAAAAAGACGGCGCATGGAGCACCGTCTTTGCATATTTGGGCACGAAGCCTCATACCTATTCAGAACAATACGGAGGCGGAATAGGTTTGCGAACAGTCCGCAGATCTCGCAGTCCGAGGACTAATTCTTCCGGGACGTCTTCAGTCGCGACAAATCCTCCCGCATCGCTGCATTTGTCGCAGGAACGTCGGTACACCGTTCCGCAATTGATGTAGCGAAGATTCCCACCGCACGCGCATCTTGTTAAGTCCTGCATCGATTCCTCCAAAGAACAATCTGTACCTTTGCTTTAACGCAAAAGCCCCCTCTCGAGAGAGGGGGCTGGTGTGATTCTTTGTTTGTCTACATCACAACAATCCTCTCTCTCGAGGGACATGTAAAGTAAAACCAATAGTTTTTTGATGTTGTGCACTCCATCTGCATGTATCAATCATATCACCGGTCTCACAACGTGCAAGAGGTAGTATTGTCCATGTTAGAGCAAAGCGAAAATGTCATCTTGTGGAGCCCGTGCGATCGTTGCGTGATAGTTCAGGGCTTTTGGTTCCTGCGCCATGGGTGATCGGCGGGCG
>CAINVT010000071.1 GCA_903854215.1 uncultured bacterium
CAGCCGACCTCGAGGAGTACTTCACCCTCGCTGGAAAGGAGAAGGCGCAGGAATACATCATCGCTGAGGTCATGCGCATCTACGAGCTCCAGGGTGTCTCCACTGCGCGAAAGCACTTGGAAGTGATCGTGAAGCAGATGTTCTCGCGCATCTCGGTGGTCGCTTCCGGCGACACCGGAGTCTCGGCAGGAGAGATCATCACCGACTTCGAATACGAGCGCATCAACAAGACGCAAAAGGAGGCAGAAGGCGAGCCGGCCAAGGGCAAGCAATTGCTCCTCGGTATCACCGAAGTCTCTCTCACACGCGCCTCGTTCCTCTCCGCGATCTCATTCCAGAACACACCGCGCAAGCTCGCCGAAGCGGCGGTCGCAGGAGCCGTCGACCGATTGGTCGGCCTCAAGGAGAACGTCATCATAGGACGCCTCATACCTGCTGGAACCGGATTCCCTGGCAGTAAGAAGGCCGCGATGGTTACCGAAATGGAAACTGAATTCGCTTCGCAGGTTCCGGAACCGATGCCAGAGCCGACGATGGAAACGGTGGAACGCTAAGACAACTAAGAATTTATCAACTAATAGCCGCCCGAAAGGGCGGCTATTGACATTCAGGGTCATATACAGTCATTATGTATTTTGCGCAATTGGGAGTGACGCGAATGAGATTGTATTTTATCGAGTCAAACTCGGGCATGACGAGCCGCGTCGTGAGCAAACGCGTGTATTATACCTACACGTATTATCCCTGGGCCATAGTCCTGGCTGGAGTGGCCGCGGCATACTTCACTCGGGACGCGAACATTGGTGCAGGGGGCATAATTCTAGCGATTCTGGGAGTGGGGATCGCCATTGCCAGGAAATTGTGATCCAAACGGGCGGCGTTTCGATGCCGCCCGTAAACTTTTGTTTCGGATGCCGCATGGCAGACACCGTCCAACAAATCAAAGATAAACTCACTATCGTAGACGTCGTTTTGCAATAATATTCCTTTTTAGGATTCAGGCTCGGACTTTGCCGAAGACTTTTTCTTCGAGATCGGCGACTCGGAACTCTAATTTTGAATGCTTCATACCGCGGATATCGTTTTCGATCGAGTTGACTTGCGTCTGGAGCGCGAATATCTGATCTTTGGTCGCCATTTCTTTGCGGATATCGGCGATGTCACCGGCGATTGCGGTAAAACCTTTTTCTACGATGCTCGTGAGCGCGTCAATCTTCTTCTCGAATGTAGTTTCTTTTACCATGTTGAAATTATAGACCGCGTTCTATTCTTTGCAAATATGTGTATCGTTTCCTTTTGGATTTGAGAAGCGCACAGGACTGCGATTTCTAACCAATCGCTTCGCTCTTGGAGAAATCGGGAGCCCCACAAGGGGACTGCGATTTCTAACCAATCGCTTCGCTCTTGGAGAAATCGGGAGCCCCACAAGGGGACTGCGATTTCTAACCAATCGCTTCGCTCTTGGAGAAATCGGGAGCATAATGGCCGCATCCCCGTAAAGAGCTTCGCTCCACGGGGCAAGGGCATGACTGATACCGTACAACAAATAAAAGACCGATTGTCGATCGTCGACGTCGTTTCGCAATACGTGAAGCTCGAGCGAGCCGGAGTGACCTTGAAGGCGCGCTGTCCTTTTCATGCGGAGCGCACGCCCTCCTTCACTGTCTCGCCCGAGCGCGGCACATATCATTGCTTCGGCTGCGGCGTCGGCGGCGATATCTTCAGCTTCGTCGAAGCAATCGAAGGACTCGATTTCAAAGGCGCGCTCAAGGTGCTCGCCGACAAAGCAGGTGTCGAGATCGTCTACTCGGGCGGACAAAAGGATGAGAAGGACGAGAAGGCGCGACTTTTCGAGTTGATGGAAGTCGCGACGATTTACTATACGTCCAAGCTCGACGATGCCGCAAGAAACTATCTCAAGGATCGCGGTATGGAAGATCATACGATCAAACATTTCCGTGTCGGGTATGCGGGAAATGCATGGAGTGATGCGTGCGATTATTTGCGCAGTAAGAAATTTACCGATACCGAGATCGTCGATTCCGGCATGGGTAAGAAGAATGAGCGCGGCGGACTACTCGATAAATTCCGCAATCGCATTATGTTCCCGATAGCGGACAGCGCCGGGCGCATCATCGCGTTTTCCGGTCGTTCATTCGGCGAGCATGCATCGCCCGAAGCGCCGAAATATCTCAATTCGCCCGAAACGCCGCTCTTTCACAAATCGAATATTTTGTACGGTTTCGACAAAGCGAAAATCGACATGCGTAAGCTCGGGTGCGCGGTTCTCGTCGAAGGTCAAATGGATCTGCTCGCCAGCCATCAAGCCGGATGGGGAAATACCGTCGCCGTCTCGGGGACGGCTTTCACACCCGAACATGCCGCACTGATCAAACGCATGACCGACAATATCGTGATCGCACTCGATGCCGACGCAGCGGGGATCAAAGCGGCGGGGAAGGCATCTCGTGCAGCTCTGGCTTCGGGACTTAATGTAAAAGTTGCGCAACTTCCGACTGGTCTCGACCCTGCAGACCTCCTGCTTAAAGAAGGTCCTGATGCATGGCGCGCATCGATCCGCGATGCCAAAGATATCATTACGTTCTTGCTCGATGTATTACAAGAGCATGCAAAGAGCCCCGATATATTTCGACGATCGGTGGAAACCGTCGTTTTACCTTTTTTGCAAGATGTACAAAGCCCCATCGCGCGCGAACAATACCTCCATGAGATCGCCGGCAGACTCGGTGTCTCGATTGACGCGATTGCACAAGCATTAAAAAATCTTCCGGAAACACTTTTGCAACACCCGGTCACTCCTCCGGCAACCACTATGAAGCAAGCGGACCCGATTCGAAATATGCAGTTTGATCGCGCGCGCGAAGCGTTCTCGATCCTTTTGTGGCAGCAGTCATTACATAAACCAACCCTCGATCTAGAGGCATATACCACCGATCTCAAGGAGGCGGTCGGATTTGAGATCTTTGCTCGATTACAATTGATACCGGAGAATGAGCGCGAGAGTCTGCGTTTTTCGGCCGAGCATTTACATGCATCGGGGACCGTTATCCCGGCGGCGAAGTCACTCTTACGGGTTATTACGGCAGAACGTCTTGCGAGCGAACTTTCGGAAGCGACAAAAGCGCTCGAAAAAGCGGAGCATGCCGGGGATGAAGCAGAAATCGAGCGCTTAATGACTCAATGTAGCCTGTTGACAACTCACATTGCGCAATTGCATATAACAGTGTAGATTGTTGGCTACACCCGATGGACGGTCTATTTTGAAAGAAATAGGCCACAGGAAGGGTATGATAGGCATCGCGGCCCTCTATCCAAGAAAGGAGATTAGAGGGTGTTTACGGTGATTTTTTCATATATGGCCAAAAAGACCAAAACTACTATTAAAAAGCACGCTTCTTCACCAAAAAAACAGGTGAAGCATCCAGCCCATACCGTCGCCCATAAGTCGTCTCCGGCGCATGCCAACCGAAGTGCGAACCGTTCAGCGAACGCGCCGGTCGTCATTGTTCCGAGCAAGAAACTCACACGCAAGGAACCATCGCAACTCTCTCGTGCGGCAGGAAGCGGCAAGCTCGCGACGAAGGTTGAGAATCTCATCAATCTCGGTCGCGAACGTGGCTATGTGACGTATGACGAGATCCTTCGCGAATTCCCCACGATCGAAGAGAACGTCGTTTTGCTCGAGGATATGTATGAACGCTTCTCGTCCGCCGGTATCGATGTACTCGAAGGCGGCGGCATGCTCGAAGACTCTTCCGCTGATATTGTTCTCGAACGCAAGAAGTTGCAGAACCGACGAAGCGATGCGGGTTATGACAGCGTGCAGATGTACTTGCGCGAGATCGGTCAGTATCCGCTTTTGAATGGAGAGCAGGAAAAAGATCTGGCGAAACGCATTCTGCTCAATGATGATGAAGCGCGTGGCATTCTTGCGCGAAGCAATCTCCGCCTCGTTGTCTCTATCGCGAAGAAATATGTGAACCGTTCTCCTGACCTTACGCTGCTCGATCTCATTCAAGAGGGCAATCTCGGCCTTTTCAAAGCGGTCGACAAGTTCGATTACACGAAAGGCTATAAATTTTCTACCTATGCGACATGGTGGATCCGTCAGGCGATCACCCGTGCACTCGCCGATCAATCACGCACCATTCGTATTCCGGTGCACATGGTTGAAACTATCGCCAAATATAAGCAGAAGGTCCGTGAACTTTCGCAGCATCTCGGCCGTGATCCGCTTCCTGAAGAGATCGCTGCAGAAATGGGCATTGAAGTCGATAAGATCTATACGATCCAAAAGATCAACCAGGACACGGTCTCGCTCGAGAGTCCGATCGGTGAAGATGATGACGAACGTTCGACGCTCGGCTCGTTCATTGCGGATGATTCGATTGCGAGTCCGGACCAGGACGCATCGCGTCGTATTCTCAACGAACAAATGACGAGTATTCTCGACGAGTTGTCGCCAAAGGAACGCAAGATATTGGAAATGCGCAACGGTCTCACCGACGACGGCGTATGCTACACCCTCGAAGAAGTCGGCCGCGAATTCGGCGTCACCCGCGAACGTATCCGCCAGATCGAAGCCAAAGCACTCGAGCGCATCCGTTTCCACGACCGTGCGAAGCAGTTGCGGAGCTATTAGTAATCGCGACCATCATTACAAAAGATAAGACCGCTCCCGAGATGGAGCGGTCTGCATTTTCAATAAAGATGGCGATTCGAATTCGCCGGCGCGGGCAGTGCGACGCGGCACGGGCCGAGTTCGATTTGCCCGAACAGAAGCGGATGCACGATGAGTACTGATCGTACCGCAGAACAGAGCGATACTGATGGCGTACCACCGTGTTGCAGAGTTGCCAGATATTCCGAAATCATCCGTGTCGCCGCGTTGGCGCGTCGGATTGCTCGTTTTGTCCGTATCATGAATGATATCCTCCCGTTTCTGGACGTAATGATAGAACGGATCGTATCGTCTTGTCTAGATGTTCTTGACTGATGGATAGCCGTTGATATCGTACGGATACGGGGAGCGTTTTTGCAAGTCGAGAGAAAGGATTACCCGGCGTCGCGCAAGCGCGTCTTGAGAGATCAAAATGAGCACACGCCTTCCCGACCAAAAAATATCCGCAGCAGCTTTTGGGCCGTTGCGGATTTTTTCTTTGGTGGCTGCGTGTAATTGCGCATGGTGCCCATGCGCGGGAGTTGCTAGGGATTCACGACATACCAAACGCCGCCCATGCCTTGCCCTTTGAAGTCAGAACTCGATTGATCGCCACTGTAGAAATAGAGCGGATGGCCGTTGTAGGTGAGTTGCAGCGTACCGTCAGCTCGGGTGATCGTGCCCACTTTTGCGAGGTAGACTCCGTATTGCAGATTGTACCGATCGCTCGGAGAAACGATATAGGGCGGCCATGTTTGTGCGCAATCTGCGTAGCAGGTGGAGGTGCCGACATTGTCCTTCGCGGATGTATAGAGTGTCATACCGGTATAACCGAGCAGGTAGGTTCCAAGCTTGGAATTCTGATCGGTACCGAGCATAAGGTTATCGCCGACGATCGGAGCGGCAAGACTGCCGGGTACGATCATTTGACCTGATGTCGAGGCACTTGTCGTACTTTGCTGTTGTGATGTGCTGGTCCCGAAAGTTCCGAAAGCATTTTGGGTCGATGAGCTCGAAGAAGATGGCGTCGCCTGCGATGGAATGTAGTACGCGGTCATCCAGATCGCACCACCCAAAACGATGATAATCACGATCATCCAAACGAGTGTCGAAGATTTCATAGGTGAAAATTAGGTTCTAGGTTCTAGGTTCTAGCCACTAGCCACTAGCCACTAGCCACTAGCCACTAGCCACTAGCCACTAGCCACCTACGGTATCAGTATACG
>CAINVT010000072.1 GCA_903854215.1 uncultured bacterium
GCCTGGGCGGCGCGATGTCCCCCGTGGCAGCATGAGCTGCATCCACTGGTATCTGTAAGGAATGAATCATGTTCGGCTTCAAATCCCCCAAAGACAACATCCGCAGAGGTCCTGGCAAAGTCGTCCAACTCAATGACGGCTCCACCATTGTTGAACGACGGGCTGAACTGGCTGCTGGCTACGGTCGCACCAATGTCGATCACATCGCTTTCGATGGCACCAATATCGACCAGCAGACCCAACCCTTCATCAAGATGTGGGAAGTCCCCGCTCCCCAACTCCGCCGGCAAATCACCGACCCCTATAACCCCAGCTGCCCCCTCTCCTGCTTTATCGGCAATATGCAGGCGAAAAAGATCATCCAACGCGCAGCCTACGCTGCCTGGGGACGACCTAACCACGCTTGCGCTGACCTGTCCTTCGCTATGGTCGGTCCCGCCTCCGCTGGCAAAACCACCCTCGCAAGACGCTTCGGCGAAACTATCCAACTCCCCTTCATCGAAGTTCCCCCCAAAGGTCTCCGACACTCCAAAGACCTCTTCGATTGTATCGCTGTCGCTCTGGAAAAATCACTCGTCTGGAGCAATGAGCTGAATCGAATCGTCAGTCTCAAGATGATCAAGCCCGACCCCACGGTCGAGTCCGATACCACCATGCGCATTCCTCCGTGCGTCGTCTTCATCGACGAAGTCCACGGGCTCCCCGTCAACCTCCGCGAAGAACTCCTCAAAGCAGTCGAGTCCAAAGACCGTATGCTCACCATCGAGAACGGCCAGTACCGCATCGACACAGGGTACGACGGGCACTACAGCAACAACACAGTCATCCGGCGGCACTACGGCAGCATCGAACGTCTCTTCGCCTACGCTCGTGCCCAGCCTTCTCACACCATCATCGGCGGCGTCACTTCTACAGGCGCTCGCGAATCCTCAAAGCGCGACAACCTCTGCCACAACGACACCAATCGTATTGAACGCAGCCGTCGCGAATAGTATCGCACAATTGCAAGCAGTCGCTCCTCCGGGAGTCACCTACGCCATGCCATCCTCGGCATACTTCCCCGCAACCGGTACTGGTCAACAAAACGGTTCCGCATCGACACAAACGCAGGGCAATGGTGGCGACGGCAGTTCAGGCAATAGCACCGGCATCACGACGACTGCAGGCACCGGCTACGATATGACCGGTGGCAATACATCACCGACCACGACGACCGGCACGATCGCGACCGATGTCACTGCACCGAGCGGCGTCGATACATTCACCTCGAATGATTCCGGCGTTACCGCAAATACGCCGAGCACGTACAATGCAGCAAGCACCTTCAGCAACGGCCCGCTTTCAATTCTTGCGGTATTGAAAGCTGAAGTCATCAGTGCGATCAACTTCTTGTCTTTCTACACGAAACCATTCGGCGGCAATGTCCCGAGTCAAATGACCGGTGAATAACATCGCACAACGCGCTAAGCTCTATGAAAAAAGCTACCTTCGTGCTATAGTTGTCGCGACAAATGGGATTCACGAAATACACATCGCAAACAGAGAAGGAACGGGTCCGGATGAATGAAGGCATCCGAGCGAAGGAGCTGCGCATTATCGGCCCCGAAGGAGAGAACTTCGGCGTCATGCAGACTCCCGACGCGCTCGCCAAAGCAGTGGAGCTCGGCTACGACCTTATTGAAATATCCCCCAACGCCAACCCGCCGGTCGCTAAGATTACGGATTATGGCCGTTTTAAGTATGAACAAAAGAAAAAGGACAAAGAAGTGAAGTCAAAGCTCCACATTTCTGAGACCAAAACTACCCAGGTCAAGATCGGGACCGGCGAGCGTGACATGCACATTAAAGCCAGCAAAACCGGTATATGGTTACGCGAAGGACATCGGGTCAAAGTAGATCTCTTCCTCTGGGGGCGCTATAAATATATGGAATTTGAGTTTTTGAAGGAGCGTCTTGAGCGTTTCCTTGCAATAATCCCCGAATCGTATAAAATCGCAGACGAGATCAAGAAGAGCCCAAAAGGCCTCTCGGTCGTTATCGAGCGAGACCTTTCCAAGAAACTCGTTCCAAAACCGAAGCCGAGCGCTGCAGAATCGAAGGATTTGGATGCAGTGCGAGGCGCGGAAGGAGAGGTGTCGGAGACGTAGTATTCTACGACGACGACAACTCGACTGATTCGCAACGAAGCAATGCGCCAAATCCTTTGAATTCTGCATGAAAACTAACAAATCATTCACCAAACGATTACGCGTCAGTAAGCGCGGTAAGATCATTGCCCGTGCACCGGGTCAAAACCATTTCAATGCTAAGGAATCAGGCACTGGCCACATGCGCCGTCAGCGCGCCGTCGGTTTCGCCATGAATCAAGAGAATCGCAGCCGATTCCTCCCCCGCTCAAATTAATCTATGTCATCCTCCTTCGCTAAGGCTTCGGACGGACAAGCGCGTCAAACCACTAATCAATAAAATAAAAAAGTATGTCTAGAGTTAAACGAGGAGTTACAAAGCTGAAGCGCCGCCGAAATATCTTGGCTCAGGTCAAAGGCTATCGATTCGGCCGCTCGACCAAAGAGCGCGTTGCCAAGGAAGCGATCGCACATGCCGGCCGCTACGCATTCCGCGATCGACGCACGAAGAAGCGCCTCGCCCGCAACTTGTGGTCAGTCCGCATCAACGCGGCTGCCCGCCCGATCGGACTTTCCTATTCAAAACTCATCGGCGCTTTAAAGAAGAGCAATATCACGCTCGATCGCAAGTCGCTTTCTGCACTTGCTAAGGACTACCCTGAAGCATTCGAACGCCTCGTAAAGAGCGTCAATGTCGCGTAAGAGATTCGCCGGATTCTAAGGTCTGACCTTAAGGGAGCCCGAGGTCGGACCTTTGGCGAATCTTTTACTCTATATACACCAAGAAAGACTCTTCGAGGCTGCAGGTCTTTTGCCGTCTTCGCAGTGCCGACGGACACAAGACTGAGCGCTGCCGCAGCGGCAGATAGCGACGGCAAAAGACGTGCACCGAGAAAGAGTCTCCACCCTATTTTTTCCACAAATCCCAAACCGCGGCGGCGACATTCGACGGTTGCCCGTAGAGCGGATCGTTGTGAATCTCGATGAACGGTACGGTGTTCGCTTCGATAATACCCCATCGCTGCGTATCGGGATCAGTCTCCGGATCCTCGATGATCAGATCGAAGCCGACGAGTGGCGCTCTCAGGAGTTGTGCTGCTCGTTCCACAGCCGCGCGTAATTTGGGATGAATATCGTCGGGCATTTCCCGTGTCTCTCCGCCCATAAGCCGACCAGGCAACCGCGCGACCTGTATCAGGGCACCATTTTCTGGAACCGAATCGAGCACATATCCCTGTCGCTGTATATGTGCTTCGTTCTCCTCTGAAAAAACAACATCGGACACACGTTCTGCCTTGTGCGCATTTTTTTCTTCAATAAGCTGTCGGACACTTCGTATGCCGTCTCCCACGATCGACGGTTGTCGCGATTCCAAGAAGCCGACAAGCTTCCCATCAACGACCGTGGCGCGACATAAATGACCGAGGAGATGTTCTTCAATGAGCACATACCGGCACAATTCTTGTGCTGACTCGAATGCCTCGTCGAACTGTGCACGCGTATTGATGAAAGGCGTTGTGTGGCGAGAATTTGATCCGATACGCGGTTTGACTACGACCGGCATATGCAACTGTTCGAGCGAACGGTGTGCGTCAGCGATATTCGTAGCAAGAGCGAAGTCGGCGCAGGGTATCTGGTTGCGCTTTAGAAATTGCTTGAACAGGAATTTGTCATCAATGTATGGTTCTGAACGAGCAAGCATGCGCGATGGAATGGGAAGGCTTTCAAAATATATCCACCCGTCATTAAGATACGCTCGATACGAGTCGATCGGGCGGCCAAAAAGCGTCAGCTGTTCCATCGGTATGCCGCGCCGCGCCGCTTCCTCCCATATAACGTATGCACGCTGCATGTCGACATGTGTTGGATCTGTATACGTCTTACGCCCATAGATCGCATGGAGGAAACGTATCAGATACGGCACAAAGAGAATGACATTTGAGCGAACGAAGTTTGAAAGCCGATCGAGCAACGGCCAATGTTCAAGAAATTGCATCCGGTCATCGCCCCATGCGTCGATTGTCTTGCTGAAATACATCAACGTATGATTGACCGGGAAATCACCGCACGCCGCACATCGGGATATATCGTCCGTTTTCTCAGTTTCCATGCGCTCTATAATAGCAGAATCCCCTCTTTCGAGGGGATGTACTGCTATGTGTGTCCGCCGCCCATTCTCATAGAAAATGTCGCTAGCTGATATATTTCTATGCTAGCACGAGAATCGCCGGCTTTTTTGCATACTGTGGATATCAAAGGATCACATCGGCTCCCTTGCCTGTCGCCGACCAGCCGTCGTGGTTTTCATACACGAGATTGAGCTCAGTCCTGTTCTTGATCACCATCTCTGTAAGATGCGCCACGAGCGCCTTCGGATCAGAGTCAAAAATGACGTTCGGATTGGGGCGATGCGCGGAATCCATGACCAACTTCAAAAGTTCATCGGTATCCCAATTCCCTTCGAGGATTCCCATCGGACGATGATCCTCATAGGCAACGGCGAATTCATTCAACGTGCCGATCATGCCGGGACCGATGACCATCGCGTCGCATGAACGGACAAAAAGCAAATCACGACCGGAATAGCCGAAACCGGTGTACACGACGACATCCATATAATCCAGCGGGAGCTTGTACACTTCGATATGCTCGCGTTCGGTGGAAGCGGGAGAAAAACCTATCGAGAATCCGCATTCATCCTTAGCGCCCATTGCCGCGTACATAGGAAATCCGGTCGTCGCACCGGTCGTGATGATCGCTCCGGCTCGCGCTATTTCCCGCCCGATTTCTTTTGCGCGTTCGAACGCATCGAGACCGTTGTAGGTGAGATCAGCCGAACCGGAGACGCCGATCTTAACGACACCATATCCGTCCGGCAAGCGACAGAAATTTTTCGGCACCACATTATGATTCGGATGCAGTATTCGTCTTACCATGACATTAGTATATCACCTGCGCGACGTGCAATTACAAAGAATAGAACGTGATCTATAAATTTCCGATATGGTAAAGAAAACAACGTTGAACGAACTCGGCTCGATGTTGGAGCATGTTGTCAAACACATGGCGACAAAGGAAGATGTAGCAGATCAACTCAATCAAAAGAAGTATTGCGGAATGAAGCATTCAAAATTAGAGTTTCGCGTCGCTGATCTGGAAGAAAAAGTCTTCGGCAAAGTTCGAGCTTGACTTATTCGTTCGTTATGGTCGCGCATGGGCACCATCATGGTGCCCATGCGGTGCATTGTTAGACGTAGTAAGGTATGCAGAAGTTGCCCTCGGAGAGTCTGTTCCCCTTTCGGTTCAGATCTTTCTCTGAAAATCATTCGCTGACAATCCGATATCCCGCAAGATCGGTTGTAATAGTCCGATACCGATATCGCGACTACCATGTACCGGTAGCGTCGTCGTACGACCATCCGGATGCAGATAGAAATGATGGCTGCCGCGTACGCGGATACACACGAAACCTTCTTTCTCAAGAAAACTGATGAGCTTGCGCGGAGAGATCGGGGCAAGATGCGACATGTTCACGCAATCGAGAATTCCATATTTTGGAATCCTATGATGCTACTGGGTGCAGTTTTTGTCTTGAAGTGATCCCGCTCGACATCGATGCACAGCGCAACAACCTCACGCAAATTTGTATACAACTCTTCGAGTGTCGCTCCTTGTGTATAGCACGAACGCAAATTCGGCACTGTACCCACATACATTCCGTTACTATCGCGCTCAATAAGGACGGGGAGAGTGAGTTTCCCTTTCGATTTTGACGATGTCCCCATACTTTTTCTCATTCATAGATAATACCACGCATTTTTGAAAATACTAGAACGAAAAAGGCTACTGTCCCGTCGAGGTCGCATCCGAAGAGCTTGCGTCTCTTGTCGCTTCATTATGAGCTGGTTGTACGATGACCGTGCGCGTCGAGGTCGCGGCGTTCCCCGCCGTATCAGTGACGACATAGTCGATGGTGTCGGTCGCTGCGGCGGTCGTGTCGAGCACGATAGTGCTGGCAAGCATGCCGTTGAGGAAGGTCTTGATGCCGAGATTGAGGTCGGCCTCGGGGCCGGTAATCGTCGCGCCGAGATCAGTGTACGATGCGCCGACTTGAACGGTGGCGGGGTTGTTGCCGTTGATCGCGATGACAGGCGGGGTGTCGGTCGCGGTCGATGTCGAAGCGGACACGATGGCGGACTGATTGGCAGCCGCGACCATTGCCTGGAACTGTGCGGGTGTAACGCAGGTGCTGCCGACGCAGAGCTCGTTCGTAAAGTTACCTTTTTGAGAGGTAATCGACTGCGCAAACCCCGCAATCGTATTTTCAATCAAAGCAATCTCACTCGAAAGCGCTTGTATCGCCTTCACCACCGGAGCAA
>CAINVT010000073.1 GCA_903854215.1 uncultured bacterium
GCAACAGCTACTATTTGGTGACGGCAGACACGTAGTGGAAGAGTGGATGATAGGGAAGCGAACAGCGGAGGAGATAAACCAAATCGTCGCAGAAGATTTGAGAATTCCGTACGACAGACTTTGGAAACTTTTTGTGAACGACTGCGAGACGATGAGAGTATCGCGAACGACTCTCAAGAGAATATCTTCATTACGAGATACATACACGTGCATACTAATAACGGGCAATATGGACAGTTTTACCCGATTCACTGTTCCTACATTAAAGCTGGACGACTATTTCGATTATATAAATAACTCCTACTTTGTAGGGAAGCATAAGGGAGATAATGGAGGTGCTCAATTCATCGAGTACGCGAATGCACTCAATGTACCAATCGAGAGTTGTGTCCTAATCGACGATTCGGTGAAGAATTGTGACCTCTTTGAAAAACTGGGAGGTACCGCATATCATATTTCTCCTGGGCATGATGTTGATGCTTATTTGGCGGAACTGAGCTAAAGGGTGGGAGTTTTTGAAAAAAATTCAACGTCGGCTCAGGCTTCCAACAAATTTCATCTCACATGCTCGAGTTTTTTGATACGTGTCTCGTGGACCTTTCACGTCAACTTTAATTTCAGCCACATCTTTTTGAATATCCGATATATCCAATCTCACTTGCTTCATATCCGTACGTAATTCCACGATATCTTCCTGTACTTCAACGATATTTTTGCGTAATTCTCCTATGTTGGCATGTACTTCCTCAAAACCTTCCACCATAAGCGTTGCAAGTGTATCAAGGCGCGCATCCAATCTCTCAAGCGTTACGTGGGTCGGCTTTTTCATCGAGGCATTGTAACATATGCTTCGCAATGAATTTGAAGAATTCGAAAAGATTTCCCACTAAGGCTGATATTTACAAACAAAGATCGCCGCGAAGAGCGGCGATCTTGTTTTGAAAAGTGGGAACGACTACGTCGTGAATTTCACATACGTCGGGATGACGAAGAGTGAATTGTTAGTCAACCAATCATGACAGTCCCACCCGACACTATTGTCGTTCGTGCCGAAGATTGCACCACTCGTGAGATCTTGCGGAATGACCTGCGGTAAATCGGCGAGGGAACTGATGCTCGTTTTCTTTCCGACCGTCGTGCCTTCGACCCAGCTATAGAGGTAGCCGCCGTTATAGATCATGAGGTTCGCTGACGATGCGGCGCCGCTCGTCGTTCGAAACTCGCCACGCATCTTACCGCCTGAGATATAGATGGTGCTCATTCCTTGTGTGGATCCTCCGACTTGCTGATACGTGCACTCGTAATTGCCGGACTGCGTAAAGATACTTTTAAACGCGCTCTTGGTTGCGGCCGTCACTGGCACGGTCGTGACCGGTGCGGTCGGAGTAGTCGACGTTGCGGTTGATGTTGCGGTCGTCGTGACCGACGTTGCCGTATTTGGTGTCATAGACGAGAAATACCAAACACCAAGCACGATAAGAATGATAACAACGATGCCCCAGATGACTGTTTTTTGATTCATAGGTACTAAATAAAAATTACAATTATGTTGATATATGAAGCTCACTAGATACAATCGACCCTTTTTAACCAACCCATTGTGCTACATATATGATTAAGACTTCATGAAGACATCCTGAATTGTTATCCACATAGCACCGCTATACAGAACCAAATGAGCTGTTATAGTTGATGTGTAGAGTAGACGCGTTGAGTTCTTCGACTTCGTTTTCCTCCCTAGACTCGACCGCTGTGTTGAACATGGCGGTCTCTTTTTTATCCCGCCGCCCGTAGCATTCGGCGATGGCGAATGGTATATTTCTTGCATGGCAAAACTTTCAGAAACCCTTCGCGAGCGCGGCTATGTCTATCAACATTCGTCCGAAAAGCTCGAGGAAATAACCGATGGTCAAGAAAAGCGCACACTATATCTCGGCGTGGATCCGACCGCGGACTCGATGCATGTCGGACAATTACAGGGGATTCTCGTTTTGCGTCGGTTCATCGAAGATGGTCATAAGCTCATCATACTCATCGGTGCCGGTACCGGCATGGTGGGAGATCCGGGCGGCAAGACAACTGAGCGCAAATTACTTTCCGACGAAGAAGTCGATCGCAATGCAGAGTGTCTCAAAAAACAGTTCATCCAACTGCTCGGAAGTGACAATTTTGAAATGGTAAACAATGCCGATTGGCTTCGTACGATTCCGATGATGGAATTCTTGCGTGATGTCGGCAAGCACTTCACGGTGAACGAAATGATCAAACGTGACAGCGTCCGCCCGCGACTCGAGACGCCGGATGCGAGCATCTCGTATACAGAATTTTCATACATGCTCTTGCAGGCATATGACTTCTTGCATCTCAATCGAGAAAAGGGATGCGACCTCCAGGTTGGCGGTTCCGATCAGTGGGGCAACATCGTTTCCGGCGTCGATCTCATTCGTCGAGTGGAACGAAAGCCTGCATATGCGCTTTCGTGGCCACTTTTGGTCGACAAAAATACCGGGAAGAAATTCGGCAAGAGTGAAGGGAAGGCAGTGTGGCTCGATGCAACGAAGACTTCGCCTTTTCAGTTCTACCAGTTTTGGTTGAATACGGAAGATGATGCTGTTGAGGAATACCTTTTGAAGATGACGATGATGGAGAAAACAGAGATAGATTCAATTATGGATGAGCATCGCAAAAATCCTGGTGAACGGGCAGCGCAGAAGGCGTTAGCAAGAGAGGTTACAGTACTCGTTCATGGAACAGAAATTGCGAGCAGTGTTGAACGAGCCTCAGAACTTATGTTCGGGAGTTCCACTTTCGAAGAATATTCAAAACAAGATTTAGCAATATTGTTTGCCAACGCCCCAGCATTCAAGACAACATCCGGTGAAAGTTTGATCGATATTCTCATAAGGTTCAACCTCGCATCTTCAAAACGTGAAGCGAGACAGTTCCTAGAAGATGGCGCAGTAATGCTCAACGGAAAAATTATAAAAGAAGATATGATGCTACATGAAGATAATTACATCAACCGCGTCGCACTTTTGAAACGGGGGAAGCGGAACATGGTCGTTCTAAAGCTTGCATAGCATGAAGTCCGTAAATTACCCAATTGGGATATTTGCGGACTTATTCCGTATTTGCGATACATCAAAAAAATAAAAATATGAAGCGGCCGATTTCGTTCGAGATTGAAAAACGCGGCGCGGGATTGGCGCGTGCGGGAGTTTTGAAAACGCCGCATGGCGAGATCAAGACGCCGGCGTTCATCGCAGTCGCGACGAAGGCGAGCTTGAAGGGGATCGCGCCATCACAATTCAAAGAACTTGGTGTGCAGGGAATTATTTCGAATACCTACCATCTGTTCCTTTCACCGGGCGAGAAGCTAATCGAAGCGGCGGGCGGTATTCACAAATTCATGAATTTTGACGGTCCGATCATGACCGATTCTGGCGGTTTCCAGGTGTTTTCGCTCGGAGTCGGTTTCGGTAAGAAAGTTTCGAAGTTCGCCTCAAATAGCGATATTTTGAGCCCTGACCGCGAGGTTGAGCCTCGCGGAACGCCGGTATTGTTCGACGAGGATTTTGCGACTTCGCACGGCAAACTTGCGATCGTCGATAATGAGGGCGTTTCCTTCACTTCACACATCGACGGCTCATTCCATCGCTTCACGCCGGAGCGTTCGATTGAGATCCAGCATGCACTCGGTGCAGACATCATTTACGCGTTTGATGAATGCACATCACCGACTGCTGATTATGCATATCAAAAAGAAGCGATGGATCGCACGCATGCATGGGCGAAGCGCTCTCTTGCTGCACATCGACAAGATCCGGCCAAGGACGCATCGCAGGGTATTTACGGCATTACGCAGGGCGGGCGATTCGAGGATCTGCGCGTCGAGAGCGCGCGGGCGCTTGCCGACATGGATTTTGACGGCTACGGCATCGGCGGATCGTTCAGCAAGGAAGATATTCTCGGCATCTTGGAAAAAGTGAATGCGGAATTGCCGGAAGGGAAGCCGCGACATCTGCTCGGCATCGGCGAGCCGGAAGATATCTTTATCGGAGCGGCTGCCGGTATCGACACATTCGATTGTGTCGTGCCTACGCGCAAGGGGCGCACCGGATGCTTTTATACGCACACGGGACAGATTATCATCCGCAATGCGGAGTTCAAAGAAGATTTTTCACCGATCGACCCGACTTGTGATTGTTTCGTTTGCAAAGGATTCACACGTGCCTACATACATCATCTGTTCCGAACCAACGAAATGCTCGGTCCAGTCCTCGGGTCGGCTCACAATATTTATTTTCTTACAAAACTAACGGCCGATATTCGTGAGGCAATCTTGAACGAAAACCTCGAAGCATTTCGCGATGAATTTTTAGGTGCGTACCAGCCTGCGTAAAAAGTAGAAGGCGGCACATGTGCCGCCTCGTCGCTAGTCGCTGTTGTTCGAAAAATCGAACACCTGATCTACTGGGGCTTTGTCCGGATCGAATTGCGCGAGATCATTCAGACATCTTTGCATGAGACGATTTCGCAACTCTTCTCGTGCACGTGCTTTGAACTGTGTAAAGTTGGGACCCTTGCTGTTAGAGACATCGTTGGAACAGTGTATGTTATGTTCGTCGGCATGCTTTCCCATCGGTACCCCCTTGCCGAGAAGATTTTGACATATTTTATATATTTCCTCAATCCTGTTACCATAGTATCTATGGCGCAATTCAAGCTCAAGTCAGACTACATGCCGGCCGGTGATCAGCCGAAAGCCATAGAAATGCTGGTTAAAGGCCTCAAATCCGGTACGCGTGACCAGACGCTTTTGGGTGTGACGGGCTCCGGCAAAACCTTTACGATCGCAAATGTCATTGAGCGTGTTCAACGGCCCACGCTCGTCATTGCACACAACAAGACGCTTGCGGCACAGCTCGCTGCAGAGTACCGCGAGTTTTTCCCCGATGCCGCAGTGCATTATTTCGTCTCGTACTACGACTACTATCAGCCGGAGGCATACATGCCAGTGACAGACACATTCATCGAGAAAGAAGCGATGGTTAATGAAGATATCGAACGGCTTCGACATGCTGCGACGCAAGCGCTGCTCTCGCGCAATGACGTCATCGTCGTCGCATCGGTCTCGTGTATCTATGGTCTCGGCAGTCCGATCGAATATCAAAAAGTGAATTTGAAAATTGCGAAAGGCGAGCCGATGACGCGTGCTGCGCTCACACGCAAACTCATCGGCATGTACTTCGAACGCGTCGCCGGCGATCTTTCGCCGGGAACCTTTCGTGCGCTCGGTTCGAGTGTTGAGATCATGCCGGCGGGAGAACGTGTCATCCATCGCGTCGATCTCATGGGTGGCAAGGTATCGAAGATCGAGGAGATTAATGCGATCACACGTGTGATCGAGAAATCGGTCGATGCGGTTTTTTTCTTTCCCGCCAAGCATTATGTGACACCGAAAGATGTGCAGGATGCGGCGGTCGCTGATATCGAACAAGAACTTGCCGAGCGATTGAAACAATTGACCGGACCCGATAAAGTCATCGAACATGAACGTCTCAAACGCCGTGTGCGACAAGACGTATCAATGATCAAAGAGTTCGGTTACTGCAACGGTATCGAGAATTATTCGCGGCATTTTGATCGGCGAAAGCCCGGCGAGCCGCCGTATACGCTCTTGAGTTATTTTCCGAAGGATTTTCTCACAGTCATCGACGAGTCGCATGTGACGATCTCGCAGATCGGCGGTATGTATGCGGGTGATCGGGCACGCAAAGAGACATTGATCCAGTACGGATTCCGTCTGCCAAGTGCACTCGACAATCGACCGCTTAAGTTCGATGAATTTCAGAAGCGGCATGGGCAAACGATCTATACGTCGGCAACGCCGGGAACGTTCGAACTTGAACGAAGCGGAGAGCCGGTGCCACAAGTGATTCGTCCGACAGGACTTGTTGATCCGGAAATTGTAATTCGGCCGGTCGTAAGCGGATCGGTGGATTCCTCAAGCTCCGACCTTAAGGGATCCCAAGGTCAGAGCTTAGGGAATCCATATCCGGGTCAGGTCAAAGACTTTATCGCTGAAGCGGAGAAGGTCACGGCCCGTGGTTCGCGAAGCATGGTCACCGTACTGACCAAAAAGATGGCCGAAGATCTCGCACAATTCCTCGTGGAGAAACAGATCCGGGCAAAATATATTCATAGCGATATCAAGACGATAGAGCGTATTGAGATTCTTACTGCTTTCCGCCGCGGCGAATTCGACGTGCTCGTCGGAGTGAACCTCTTGCGCGAGGGACTCGACTTGCCAGAGGTGGAACTCGTGGGAATTCTCGACGCAGACAAAGAAGGATTCTTGCGCAGCGAGACATCGCTCATCCAGACGATCGGACGCGCCGCACGCAACGTGAACGGCCGCGTCATCTTGTACGCTGATCACATGACCGGGTCACTGGACCGTGCGGTCGGGGAAACGAATCGCCGTCGTGATATTCAGATCGCGTATAACAAGGCTCATGGCATCACGCCGCAGACAATCATCAAACGCATTCACGATATCGTCGGTGATATTCAGAAGGCACGTACGCGCGCAGTTTCGGATCTTGCGCAGACCGATGTGGCTGCATACGGAGGCGACATCAAGAAACTTATCAAAGAAAAGCGACAAGAAATGCACCGAGCTGCCGACGCGCTCGACTTCGAAACAGCGGCTCTGTTGCGCGATGAGATCTCACGTCTTGAAAATCCTCCGAAGGATCCGAATGCGGCAAAGAAGGTTCGGATGCGGAGTTGATACAAAGTCCGTAAATAACCCAATTGGAGGGAGTCACCGCAGTGCAGATAATTTGACATGTAGCAAATATATAAGTATTATAAAAATAGGTCGCAATGGTGCGATTTGTAGACAGGAGGTCCTCATGGACTTTCAAGATCAAGTTGGCAAGATCGTGTACTGTGAAGTTCAAAAGTGGGGAGGCAAACTTAGCTTCGGGGTTGAATTTCTCGTCTTCGACAGACTTCTTCATAGTGTTAGAACCTCTGAGGAATGTACTCGTGACATGCGCAGGATTCGGCATCCGGAGTATCCGGCAAATGTAATGAATGATCGGACATATTCTTCGATTCGATTGTTCCACGTAAACCGCCCGAACGAGGCATCCTTGAGTGATGGCCAGATTTGGAAATGCGAAGTCGCAAAATGCTACCACGACCCAAGTGAGGCTCTAACAAGAGATGGCCGCAGGAGAATACACTTCTCACTCAATGCGTCGCGCTTAGCGTTAGACGGCGAGAACTTTCTCGATGAAGAAACGAGCGAGATGATATTGCTGACCCAACTTCCAAACAGGATGTGTATGCACCGAGAAAAGTGTGCAGTACACAGGAGAAGATACAGAATTGACGCGATAAAATCAATTGTGTATGTTCCAGAGGGATTCCGAGCAGATTCACCGACAGTTGTTTTTGGGCTCCCTCACTATGTTCCGTTCGATGAGTTCATTGGTCGGCAAAGACGGGCGTATGGGGACCGGCAAATTAGTAAAGTATTGTTTCCTGAAGAAATTCCTTCCGCTCCAGATAATCTCTTGCAGTTCTTAATAAAAATTGCTACTTAAAGTCGTGCATAGTATTACTGCACTATTGTAGCCAACATTGAGCCTCAGCTAGTTTCTTGTTTCGACAAGAAATTGACTGAGGCTCGCTTCGTTGATAATAGATTCAGCTACGATACACTAATGTCATGCTCGTAATTCAGGAACATGTCCCACTGGCTCCGCTCACCACCTTCGGCATTGGCGGCGCTGCGCGCTATTTTGCCGAAGTACATACTGATGAAGAGCTTAGTGAAGCGCTTGCGTGGGTTCACAAAAACAATCAAGGGTCGGTGATTCTGGCAGGAGGGAGCAATGTATTGGTGATGGACAGCGGCTACGAGGGGCTCGTGATTCGTATAGCAAGCAATGTGCACTCATTTGCAGGCAACGAACTCGCAGCTGACGCGGGCTGCAATCTGCTTTCGCTTATCCGTGCAGCTTCCGAAAAAGGTCTCGGCGGTTGGGAAAGTCTCGCAGGTATCCCCGGAACGCTTGGAGGCGCGGTGCGAGGCAACGCAGGAGCGTTTGGATCCGAGATCAAAGACTTTGCACATACCATCCGCGCTTTGAACGCAGATACCGGCGAAGTGCGCGAATTCAACAATGCTGAATGCGCTTTTTCATATCGGCACAGCTTTTTCAAGCATCATCCTGAGTGGATCATCACACATGCGTTTCTGCAGCTCGAGAAAATCGATCCGATGGACGCGAAGAAAAAGATCGATGATACGATCGCTGAACGCGAGAAGCGTCATCTGCAAAACGTCATGGCGGCGGGATCGTTCTTCATGAATCCGATCGTGCCAGAGCATGTTGTCGCTCAGTTCGAAACCGAAAAAAATGTGAAATCACGTGAGCATCGCGTACCGGCGGGCTGGCTCATCGAAAAGTCTGGCATGAAAGGCGCTACGGTCGGCGGAGCGATGGCGAGCATGCAGCATCCCAATTACATCGTGAATACAGGTAATGCGACTGCAGACGATGTGCGTAAGCTCGCGATGGATATAAAAGTGGCAGTTCACCAGCAATTCGGCGTCACGCTGACCGAAGAAGCGGCGATCTTTTGAGTCTCGCTAGTGTTGGTGCAGGTAATCGACCAACATATCCAGATATGAACTTTTATAGTCGAGAGATTCGATCAATCGCAATGCATCTTCTTTCGATACGAACTTAAAGTCGCGCCCCTCACGAACCTCGAGTTTTTCATTCGTTGTGTCAACGGTAACGTGGAACAGAGCGTTGGTCTTATCTCTAAATGAATAATCATAGAGGTGAGTAACGTTGATTGGCGAAAGATTCGTCTCCTCATGTACTTCGCGTCGTGCAGTATCTGCCGGGACCTCATCGGGGTCACAGCTGCCACCGATCAAACACCACTGATTCTTGAACACGGACGCGTTTTCGTCTCGCAAATGCAACAGAAACGTACCATCGCTATTTTCGACTATGACCGCAACTCCAGATATGGCGTCTGACATATAGCTCTATTGTATCAAACTGCGTTCGCATTTACTTGGCTGGCGCTTTGACAGTGATTTTCCTGATTCTTCGCGCCGTGCTAAACTCCCCATACCAACCCCTAGCACGAAGCGGGGGCCGGTTTGGGTGTATATATGAGCGATTCATCAAAAAATAACGACATTGGTGCGGATAAGATCGTCATTAAGGGTGCACGAACGCACAACCTCAAGAATGTGTCGGTTGAGATTCCACGCAACAAAATGGTGGTGTTCACCGGTCTTTCGGGTTCGGGGAAGTCATCACTGGCGTTCGACACGATCTTCGCTGAAGGCCAGCGCAAATATGTCGAGTCACTCTCTGCGTATGCGCGGCAATTCTTGCGACAAATGCAGAAGCCGGATGTAGACGAGATCACGGGACTTTCTCCGGCTATTTCCATCGACCAAAAATCTCGCTCGAACAATCCGCGTTCGACCGTCGCGACGATAACCGAGATCTATGACTATCTACGCGTCTTGTATGCACGTATCGGGCATCCGCATTGCCCCGAATGTGGCAGGGAAGTGAAAAAACAATCGAATGAAGAGATTTTGGCGTCGGTGCTTGAAATTGTCGAGAAGGCGCGGTCCACTTCGCGCAAGGCTTCGGCAGACCAAGGAAAGAAGCTGATCAAAGGTGTCTCAGATGCGAATGTCCGCATCGCAGCGCCGGTCGTCGTCGGTCGAAAGGGGGAGTACTACCAGCTCTTGTACGACATGCTCAACAAAGGCTATGAAAAAGTCGTCATCGATGGCGAAGATAAATCATTGCGCGAGCGCATCGTGCTCGAGAAGAATGATCGGCATGATATCGATGTGGTCGTCGATGAGATATTCGTATCTGAGTTCGTCGATGATTCGAAAGCGGCACGCGAACGTGCGAGCGAAGCGATCGAACGTGCGCTCGCCGAATCAGAAGGTTTGGTGAAGATCACCGATGCGGCTGGAGTCCCGCACATCGTGTCGGCGAAGTTCATGTGCCCGTATGATGGCTTTTCATTTCCCGAAGTCGAGCCACGTCTTTTCTCATTCAATAGCCCCTATGGTGCATGTCCGGAATGCAAGGGTCTCGGTACGCTGTATCTCTTTAGTGACGAGGAATGCCCTGTTTGTAAAGGTGCTCGCTTGCGACCGGAAGCGCTGAATGTTTTTTTGGGGCCCGTCAAAGAACCTGCCGATCACAAGGGTCCCGCGACTGGTATGAATATCGTGAATCTTTCCTCGCTCTCGATCGAAGCGGCGCAAGCATTCTTCGATCATCTCAAGCTTTCGGCGAAGGAGTCCGATATCTCGCGCGGTATCAACAAAGAGATCACATCGCGCCTACAGTTCATGCTCAATGTCGGCATCGAATACCTCACGCTCGACCGCAAGGCCAATACGCTCTCCGGAGGCGAAGCGCAACGCATCCGTCTGGCATCGCAACTTGGCTCAGGGCTGGTCGGTGCACTCTACGTTCTTGACGAACCGACGATCGGTCTACATCAACGTGATAACGACAAGCTCATCGAAACACTGAAACATTTGCGGGATCTTGGTAATACGGTCATCGTTGTCGAGCACGATGAAGATACAATTTATGCGTCGGACTATATCGTCGATATCGGCCCCGGTGCCGGCGTGCATGGTGGCAACATCGTCGCATCGGGATGGCTTGATGATCTGCTGACCGCAAAGACGAATAAGTCTGGTTCACGGACGTTGAGCTATCTGCGGGAGGAAACAGCGATCGAGATCCCTGAGAAACGACGTACCGCAGACCGCGGCAAGATCAAGATCCGTGGCGCATCGAAGTTCAGCATGAAAGATCTCAATGTCGATGTACCGCTCTCGAAGCTTGTCTGCATCACCGGTGTTTCCGGTTCGGGCAAGTCTACGTTTCTGTATGAAATTCTGCACCGCAATCTGTTGGCGAAGTTCGACAAGCGTTTCCGAACTGCAAAAATTTATAACTGCAAAGAGTTCAGCGGCACCGAATATCTTGGTCGCTCGATCCTAATCGACCAATCGCCGATCGGCCGCACGCCGCGCTCGAATCCTGCGACCTACACCGGCGCGTGGACGCATATCCGAGATATGTTCGCAATGAGCGAGGAGGCGCGTGCGCGCGGCTGGGGACCGGGGCGGTTCTCTTTCAACGTGAAAGGCGGCCGATGTGAGGCGTGCCAAGGCAACGGGCTTGTTGCGGTTGAAATGCACTTCCTACCGACGGTCTATGTGACCTGCGATGTTTGCAACGGCAAGCGATTCATGAAGGAAACGCTCGATGTGAAATACAAGAAGAAGAATATTTACGAGGTACTCACGATGACCGTCGAACAGGCGATCGAATTCTTCGAGGATATTCCGACGGTGTCTGATCGACTGAAGTCGCTTTCGGATGTCGGGCTCGGCTATCTCGAGCTCGGTCAGAGTGCGACGACGCTCTCCGGCGGTGAGGCGCAGCGCGTAAAGATCGCGTCAGAACTCTATCGCCCGCTCATGACGAAGACCGTCTATCTGCTCGATGAACCGACTGTCGGACTTCATTACGACGACGTGCAGAAACTTATCGACATTCTCCAGAAGCTCGTCGAACGCGGCAATACCGTGATCGTTATTGAACATAACCTCGATGTCCTGAAGTGTGCTGATTACATCATCGACATGGGGCCGGAGGGCGGCATGAACGGCGGAAAGATTGTCGCGAAGGGTACACCGGAAGAAGTCTCAAAAACAGACGGATCTCATACGGGCTACTATCTCAAAAAAGTCTTGAAACGCGCCAAGAAATAGGGTTGTCCCCGTTCAACTGAATTACGACGGAAGTTAGTTCATGCGACAATAGATTTTTAGGAAGCACTCAAATTAGTGAGGTGAGTCATGGAAAAGTTTTCGGCGACTATCGTGTATGAGGCTGTTCCGGCACGTCATTCAGTCTTCCGCGGAAAGATAATTTCCTGGAAGTGGGCTTTGAATCGTCTGCGCGAACGATTTGGCGCGAAGAACGACCTTGGTCTATTCTGCCGAGCGTATGCGCTACAGCATGGAAATAGTTGCGCCAGAACACATGCCGCAAGAGCTAGGATTCGGCAAGACTATCGAACATATGCCGAAGGGGGCGAGGTCTCTTTCCATGTCCTTTATGCAGCGGTGAACTGGTTCAAAAAAACCACGTAAACCGAACTACGTCGCGGCACCTAGCCGCGACGTCATCTTTTGTATATTGTTGACCTATGACTCGCGAAGAACTTACAGCCCTCAAAATGCCCGACGAGCCGGGCGTGTATATGTTCCGCGGTGCAAAGAACGAGATCCTCTATATAGGCAAGGCTGCTTCGCTGCGCGATCGCGTACGTAGCTACTTCGCGTCTGATATTTCCGAAACACGAAGCTCCGCTATCGCAAAGATGGCGGCTTCGGCCCACACGCTTACGTGGATCGAAACCGGCTCAGTACTCGAAGCATTGATACTCGAAGCAAATCTCATCAAGCAACATCAGCCGCCGTATAACATCCGCGACAAGGACAACAAGAGTTTTAATTATCTCGTCATTACGAAAGAAGAGTTTCCGCGCGTTCTCATCGTACGCGGGCGTGATCTGTTCCAAAAGTGGAATGATACGGACATCAAGAAGTTGTTCGGACCGTTCCCCGAAGGAAGCTCGCTCAAAGAAGCTCTGAAAATCGTGCGTAAAATCTTTCCATTTCGCGACACATGCTTGCCCGCCAAAGCTTTAGCGAAGGCGGGCGCACCAACGATTGCAAGCCCCGCCTCCGCCAAGGCTCCGGCGGGCAAAGCGTGTTTCAACCGCCAGCTTGGGCTTTGTCAGGGGGTATGTAGCGGGGAAGTCGACTCCAAAGAATATGCGCGACACGTCTCGCATATCGTCGCACTCTTTTCCGGTAATTTTCAAGGACTCAAACGACAGCTCGCTCGCGAGATGAAAGCCGCCGCGGTTGCGGAGCGATTCGAAGATGCACGAGCAATACATCGACAGATCACTGCACTTGAGCACGTTCGTGATGTCTCATTAATAAAAAACGAAAATCGCATTTCATCGGGCGGACCGTCAAGTGGTCACCGGGTAAATGTACGCATCGAGGCATTTGACACTGCCCATACGGGCGGCACGGATACCGTTGCTGTGATGACAGTCGTTACCGATGGTGTGCCGATCAAAGACGCGTATCGTAAGTTTACGATTCGAACTTCAACGAATGATGATATTGCATCGCTCATCGAAGTTCTTTCGCGCCGTCTCACTCATCAGGAATGGCCGTTGCCGCGCGTGTTCGTCGTCGATGGCGGCACTGCACAATTACGGGCGGCGCAGCGCGTACTCAAGAATGCCGGCGTCGGTATTCCGATTGTCGGCGTCGTAAAGAACGAGGCGCACAAACCCGAACGTCTGATCGGGGATTCAAACGCGATACAGGCCTACGAACGCGATATATTGCTTGCCAATGCCGAAGCGCATCGTTTCGCCATCACCTGGCATCGCGCACGGAGCCGCAAACGACTTATCCGTGATTGAGAGGTGTTATAATTTCCCAATGGCACGCACGATCGTCGGAATTTTGCGCGGTGGCACGTCGAGCGAATATGAACTTTCGCTCAAGACCGGCGCCGCGATGCTGGCTGCACTTCCGGAGGAGCGTTATGATACGCGCGATATTCTCATCGACAAACGCGGTATTTGGCATATGCGTGGGATGCCCGTACCATCGGCGCGCGCACTGCAACAAGTCGATGTCGTCCTCAGTGCCTTGCATGGTGGAATGGGCGAGGATGGAACGGTGAGCAGGTTTCTCGATACGACCGGCGTTCCCTATGCCGGCTCGGGTGCCTCGGCTGCGTCGTCGTCGCTCAATAAGATCCGTGCACATGAACTCCTCGAAGCGGCGGGTATCCGCATGCCGAGCTTCGTTGCGTTCTCGCTCAATGATGAGCTTGATACGGCAGAAATGGCGGCCGCGGTCTTTGCGAGCTTTGGGCCACCCTATGTCGTCAAACCGCCACGCGAGGGTGCGTCGGCGGGCATTCGAATCGCTGATAGTGTAGTCGATCTGCCCGAGACGATCGCCGACGTCTTGGATGCATACGGGTCCGTTCTTATCGAACAATTCATTTGCGGCGAACAGGTGAGTGCAGGCGTTATCGAAGATTTTCGCAATGAAGCATTATATGTGCTTCCGCCGTCAAGTCAGATGTTCGCCGACAATGCTCGTCTGATTGAGCATCATCACCATCACGATATGTCTTTGAAGCATATCGTCCCGACACATTTCACATTCGAAGAAAAAGCCGCAATCGCCGAAATCGCGCGCAAGGCGCATCGTGCACTTGGTATGGATCATTTCTCTCGCGCCGATCTTATCAAGACGCCTCGCACAGTGTATTTACTGGAGGTCAATGCGTTGCCGGGGCTGTACGAAGGAGCATCCTTTCCGCCAATGCTCGAAAGTATCGGTTCATCCGTTTCGGAATTTCTCGAACATGCCATTTATTTAGCTCGACAGAGGTAGCCACATTTGCCTCTAGAAGCTAAAAGCTATAAGCTAGAGGCTGTTCCAGGGGCCGTTAGCTCAATTGGTAGAGCGCCGCATTTGCAATGCGGAGGTAGCCGGTTCGAAACCGGCACGGTCCACCGTAGCTCAGTTGATACCCGCACGAACGTACGAAAGAGATTGAACATACACTTATGGAAACGGTCAATAAACTAGTTTTGCCAGCAGCTATTTTGATCGCCAGTATTATTTTAGGCGGCTTTTACTATGCGAGCGTAGTAGCACGGCAGGCATCTGCGGAAAGGGGGCAACAAGCAAAGAACACACAGGTGGCGAATTTCGATTTACAAACTAAATGCGCAAATGCGGCCAATAGATTCTTTTCCAACGATGGCAGCATCAAGGACTCGACATTTCGAAATACCTACGAAGACAATTACAATTCCAGGTTAGGACAGTGCTTTATATTAATCCGCTCGGACTCCCTTAAAGATGTTGGTGGCGACCGTGGTTTTCTAGCCATTGACTTGTATGACGCTTTAACGGGTAAGCACTACGCTATGTTTAGTGGGCATAGCGACTGCTCTACTGCGACGTTGGTGCTCGAAGGAAATCTAAAAAAATGCCAGCTTGATGGCGGTGTGATCTGGTACAGTGGAGATGACATCACAACACCTGACTACAGGATTGGCTTTCAAGGTTTCGCCAATGGCTCCGCCCGAGGAGACGAGAATACGTTGCCACAGTTTATGCAAAAGGTTCATGACTTCATGAATAATTAATCCTTTCAACGAATGTGTGCGAACTCCTGGTTGAAATTTAAAAGATCAATATACTGAGATGCATGAACCTCGAAGACTTCCAGAAATTTATTGTCGAACAGGACGCACTACTTCGACGGGCGAGAGGAGCGAATCAGACCGACCGTGAATGGATGTTCGCGCGGACGATCAAACTCGGTGAAGAATTCGGTGAGCTCTGTGACGAGGTGCTCGCCTCGGTCGGAGATCAGCGAAAGGATAAACTTATCGAACATGATCCAGAAAATCTGCGGAATGAGTTTGCCGACGTCCTTATCACCTTATTTCTACTCGCCAAAAGCATGGATATCGATGTCATGTCTACACTCGATCACAAGATCGAGAAGATCAAAGCGAAGCACAACAAACAGCTCTGAACTTGGCGACTGAAGGCACTTTTCAACAGCCCGCAAAAAAGGCCTTGACTGTTGTCATGGATACGATATTGTTGCGATGAATGTAATTTTTCCAATAAGCGAAGAGCAGAGGAAATGGTTGGTTTACATTTTAGTAGGAAACAGATACATACTAAAACAAGAACACATGGCAAAGAAGCTTTATGTCGGCGGGCTGCCGTACAGCACGACCGAAGATCAGCTCAAGGACGCGTTCGCACAGGCCGGCTCAGTCGATTCATCCGTGATCATCATGGATAAGATGAGCGGTCGCTCGAAGGGTTTCGGCTTCATCGAAATGTCTTCCGATGCGGAAGCGCAGAGCGCGATCGATATGTGGAATGGCAAGGACTTCGGCGGACGCACCCTCACAGTCAACGAGGCACGTCCGATGGAGGAACGCCCGAAAACCGGCGGCGGATACCGTGGCGGCAGCAATGACCGCGGCGGATACGGCGGTGGGAGTCGTGGTGGCAACGGTGGCGGTGGCCGCAGTTGGTAATCTCGCAACTTCGATCTATCTGCAAAGCCCCACGTCTGACGTGGGGCTTTTGCGTTGCATAAGTAATCCCCACTTTTTACGTTCACGGTTCGCTCGCGTCGATTTATCGTACATAATGAGTGTATGAAATACATTACTCGTCTTGCGTGGGGAATCGTCATTTATGCGATCATGTACCTCTTTTCTAATGGGCTTTCGATCTACGGTGTTGCAGGAGGTATCCCTGCAGTGGCGGCGCGGCTCGTGATGCTCGTTATCATTACGACTATCGCCGGAAGATCGCTTCAGTTCACTTCGTGGAAAGATATCTTGCCGTACGCCATTTTTTGGGCATTCACCGTTTTTGCGCTCGACGCCGTTTTCACCCTTCCATTCAGTGGTTTGCAAATGTATGCAAACTGGAATCTCTGGATCGGATATACGCTCGTAATACTTTTGCCGCTGGTCGCGCCGCAAACGAGGATCTTCCGTGATGATACAGGTGTCATCTCTTAATATGTCCGCCGGAAACGCGCTTCGTACGCACCGTCTTCTTTTACGTCTTGCATTTAGTGCGAGCAATGCGTTTGCCTGGATATTTATATTTGAATATCTGTATTTACTATCGAACGACGTAGGCGCGGCACTCGTACATGTCGCTTTGCTCTATGCACTCTCGCAAACGATCGCGATACTCTTTACGCCTCTTGCGGCACGCGGGCTTCGCAATGGAATGCGGCGAGAGATGATCTTTGCGGTTTTGGCTGCAGCTTCTGCATTCATCTTTCTGGGCGCATCGTTTCAAGGGCTTTTCGGTCAGCTCACGCTTGTTGTGCTCGTCGGCTTCGCGCTGTTGCTCGGCCTGTATCGTGCGCTGTATTGGATACCATATCAGATTGAACGGCATGATATGCAAGCCCCGTCTTCGCGGCTGTCGTTCGAGATCATAATCGCACTGGTGCCCACATTCATCGGCTCATTGTTCGTCCTTCATACGATTCATGAATCATGGGTACTTTTCGGTGCAGCATCCGTCATGATCCTCGCGCTTTTACCGTTCATTACGATTCCTGATGTGTACGAAGGTTTTTCGTGGAACTATCGCGAGACGTTCGGTCAGCTGATTGATCGGGCACATCGTCGTGTGGCGTTGGGCGCTTTCTTTGACGGTATCCAAGGTGCCGCGTTGCTTCTCGTGTGGCCGCTCGCGATATTTCTCATGATCGGCAGATCGTACGAACTATTCGGACTGATCCTTTCGTTCACGCTGCTCATACTGCTCATCCTGCGCGACATCGTCGGTCGTTCGACGCGACGGCCGCATCTTTTGCGTTCATTACCTATACGCGTTGCAATCGTTTCATCGGCATGGATCGGCCGTATATTTGTCATCAATCCATTGAGTATTATCATTGCCGACGCATACTTGCATACAGGCAATCCGAAGATCAGTACTGATCACAGCGCGTTTGAACAAACATCCGACGCCGGACACTTCATCGATGAGGATACCGTCGTGCGCGAGATCGGACTTCTTTCCGGTCGTATTTTCCTCTGTTTGATCTTCGCGATGATCATGAGCATCAGCTCGTTGTTCATTGCGTTTGGAATGACGTTCGTCGTTGCGGGTATCGCAGCCGGCGTCTCGGTGATTATCGCAAGTACGACGCGCCAGTCTATCTGACGATATAAAATCAAAAGGCGGGAATGCTTTCACATTTCCCGCCCCCTATGCGACGTCTGCAACGTCATCAGTATCATCATCAGGATCGCCATGTCGTTCTCGGATCACTCGTAGTGCGTCAAGTTCATCTGGAAGCATATGAGCAGGCGGTGATTGATGAGATATTTGCGGCGTTATCGGTCTTGATGCTACTGCCAGTGCTCCGCTGACTCTGCCGATCCAGTCAACGACTTCAATTCCGCGATGGATTCCCGCCTCGTGCACTACTTCTCCGACGATATCTTTATGAACATTGCCTGTGATTGCCTTGCGTGTGAGAACTTCTCTTGCAAGTTCATGCGTAAACTCCAGTAGTATGCGTTCGCGCAGAGCCGCTCGTTCTGTGCCGCTTTTGGCGCCTCCCATTTTCTCCGCTAGACGAGCTGCGAGATTGCTGACCGAATAGTCCGGATCTTTCGGCAACTCTTCTCGAAGTTGGCGTGCCATAGCGCCCACGTTATTTTGTGGCATCCTCTGACCCTCCATTTTTGTACCGAATTCCATTGTAGTATGTGTGCGTCAGGAGGTAAACAAGTATACAACGATCTCCTTCACCTCATTTCCGTCAGCCGTTCCGGCGAATTCTTTCATTACGGCGCCGGTCAATTTACCGATTCCCGTTGCATCCGTCACACCGAGCTCGTCCTTCTTGACTTTTGCAACACGTTCGATGTCTGCGCGAGATACACCCTGTGGTAGATAAGCTTCAATGATCTTCAATTCTTGTGACTCTTTCTCCGCGAGCTCCGGTCTGCCGCCTTTCTCGAATTGCTCCATAGAATCCTTGCGCTGTCTGGCAAGTCGCTTGAGCACGGCTACCGCCTCGGCATCTTCCAGTTCCTCGGTCGGTTTGCGGCCTTTGGCGACGAGTTCGTTGGTAAAGGCCGTGACTGCCCCACGCAGCGTATTGAGACGAATCGTGTCGCGCGCCTTCATCGCGGTTGCTATCTCGGAACGAATTTGTTGTGTGATCATGAAAGAAAGTATACAGCATTTCGACCAAAATCCCGAGGTTGAACCTCGCGGAAGATGTGGAGATTTCTATTATGATACAATCACACCATGGAATGGATCGTTGTGGTATTGCTCGTCGCGATTCTCAGCCTCGTGGCCTACCTGTTGTTGCGCAAACCTGTTGCGCCGAAAGATGATGGTCAGAGCATGTTGCTCCTTCAACATCAAATGCAAGAGCTTGCGCGCGCCATGGATACGCGACTCGGTGAAGGAACACGGACGATGAACGAATCGGTGCGAACGCAATTTCAGGAATCGCAGCGGCTCATATCAAATATTCAGGAGCTCATGTCGCGCCAGCTTACCGAGGTCGCGAAGGAACAGACGAAGACCAACGAGGCCACGAGTCGCTTCATGACGATCGCCGAGCAACTCGGCAATCTTGAGAAAGTACTCACACATCAGAAACAGCGCGGCAACTGGGGCGAAGCATCGCTCGAGCTCGTGCTCGGTAATTTCTTGCCCCCGAATCAATTCAAGATGCAGTATCAATTTGAAGACGGCGACTCTGTCGATGCGGCGATCTTCACCAAAGAAGGAATCATACCGGTCGACGCGAAATTCTCGCTTGATAATTACAACCGCCTGAGCAATGCGATCGATGAGACACAACGTACCGAGCTTGAGAAAGCGTTTAAAAATGACCTGAAGCTTCGTATTGATGAGACTTCAAAATATGTGCGACCAAAAGAAGGCACGCTTCCGATCGCGTTCATGTTCATTCCTGCAGAAGCGATCTACTACGATCTTCTGGTCGGCGAAGTGAATCCGGGCAAGGTGAATGCGCGCAACTTGATCGATTATGCATATCGAGAGAAGAAGGTCATCATCGTGAGTCCGACGACATTCATGGCGTATCTCGCCATGGTCGCGAACGGCTTGAAGGCATTCAAAGTCGAGGAGAATTTCAAGGACATCCAGAAGAATATCGATGCACTGGGGAAGCATCTCAAGTCGTACGAGGATTTCTACAAGAAGATGGGCAATTCATTGTCGACAACGATCAATCACTACAACGCCGGAAGCAAGGCGTTCGCACAGATCGACAAGGATGTGCTGAAGATCACCGGCACATCACCGGAACTTGAAGCAATGTTGCTGGACAAGCCACTGTCCGAAGAAAACTAGAAAAGAGAAGGGGATCCAATTCGCGGATCCCCATTGCTCGAAGTTGTTCAAGAGATACGACAATCACCGATCGATGTTTCATTATACAGCCGACCCTGAAAACGAAATCGGCGGTCGTTGCCATCCGCCATTACGACATTCGCCATCCAACTCGTTTCCGATGCGGTGACGATCTGTATCTCGCGCACGACGCCAGGACGCACCAATTTGAGAACCTGCTGCATACGTGGATCTCTCACGATCTTTCCCATGGTAAGGACCTCCCAGACCATCCCACTGCTGCCATTGTACCGTTTATTCTGAACATACGAGCAAAATTTGCAGGAAAGCGGTGGATAGGTTATAGTTGCACAACTAAAACGGATATATGGCCAAAATAGCTATCATTGAGACAGGGGGCAAACAATACCTCGTTGCTGAGGGAAGTGTCCTCAAAGTCGAAAAGATCAAGGGAACGCACAAGGAAGGCGACATCATTTCGTTCGATACAGTACTCTTGACTGACGATGGGGCCACGACCGAAATTGGCGCGCCATACGTAAAGGGTGCCAAAGTAGATGCAGAACTAATTGAAATCGGTCGTAATCAGACCGTCACGGTCATCAAATATCGCCAGAAGAGTCGCTACTTCAAGAAGCGCGGCCATCGTCAGCCCTATCTCAAAATAAAGGTCACGGCATTGCCGTAACGAAACCCGCCGCGAGGCGGGTTTTCAATTACAAAGTTCAGAGCTTTGTCGTATGTAGGACATCGGATGTCCTACATTAATTCGAAGAATCCCAAGCTCTGAGCTTTGTAATTGTGAAATTCAGCGTCGACTCTCGAATGCACTTTTAAGTGTTTCCGGATCGGCGTATTCCAATTCACTGCCGGTCGAAAGTCCACGACCCAGTGATGTAATCGTCAGGTTCAAGACCTCTGCGATCGGTGAGAGATGTTCACGCACGAAAATACAGGTCGCATCGCCTTCAGGATTTGCGGGGAATGCAAGAATAATCTCTTCGAGTCCGGCGTCGGAGCGTGCCGCAAGAGAATCGAGCAGTTGCAGTGTTCGTAAATTATCGCCCTTTTCAGATGCAAGAGAAACGGTACCGCCGATGACAAAATAAGATCCGCGAAATGTTCCCGAACGTTCCAATGCAGCGAGATCAGTGTCCGTCGCGACGACAGCAAGTGTTCGTACGTCACGTCGCGGGTTGTCGCAGATGCCGCATATCTTTGCCGCGCCTGCATGAAAGCGCATGCACTGAGGGCATTGATGCACACCCGAGCCGACTGCCGCGATCGCGTCGATAAGTTCGCGACGCACCGAAGGCGAACTGCGTAAAAGAAATTGTACGAATCGATTCGCCTGCCTTGGGCCGATACCAGGAAAGCGTTCGAATAGTGAGCTCAATCGTTCTAATGGATCCATATAATCATTTACGGGTGCCCTTCGTAGCCTTGGCGAAGTAGGGCCTTGGGCCGATACCAGGAAAGCGTTCAAATAATGAGCTCAATCGTTCTAATGGATCCATAGGTTGGGTAAGTATCAAGTATCAGGTAACAACTATCAAGTTTGTTGCGTACATATATTTTTTTGTGACTTGCTACTTGTCGTTTGTTACTTATTTAGAACGGCGTGCCGCCTTCGACTTCTGCTTCTGTCACAAAGTCACCGAAATCACTCTTCTCGATCGAGACGAACGTCGTCTTCTCGTCGTCGAAACGCAGGTCGATCTTGCCGACCGGACCATTACGATGCTTTTCGATGAGAATCTCGGCGATATTCGTTCGTTCTTCGCCGTTGTCACTGCGATTTTTCATCATGTCCTCGCGGTGAATGAACATGACGACGTCGGCGTCTTGTTCGATTGATCCGGAGTCACGGAGATCCGAAAGGCGGGGGCGACCGCCGCGTTGTTCGACGGCACGTGAAAGCTGGGAAAGTGCCAAGACCGGTACATCAAGCTCGCGCGCCATGCCTTTGAGTGAACGCGAGATCTCGGTGACCTGTTGGACGAGGTTATCACCTGCATGCGAGTGCGTCGGCGTAATGAGCTGAAGATAATCGATAATGATAAGTCCGAGATTTTTCTCCATCTTCAAACGGCGCGCAACGGAACGCATCGCAAGAACGGTAGACCCCGGCTTGTCATCGATGTAGATCGGCGCTTCGGAAAGCGCTGCCATACCGGCCTGCAAACGTTCGAATTCATCATCGCTGTTAATCTTGCCGGTACGCAATTTCCATGAGTTGACGCCGGATTGAGCGGCGAGCATACGGTCGACCAACTGCTGTGACGACATTTCGAGCGAAAAGATGCCGACGGGTGTTTTGAATTTGGTCGCTGTCTGGCGCGCAATATCCAAGGCAAGCGCGGTCTTACCGATCGAGGGGCGAGCAGCGAGGATGATGAGATCTGATTTTTGAAATCCCGCGAGCATGTTGTCGAGCTGCGGAAATCCCGACGGCACCCCACGCATCGTGCCGGAATGCTTTTGCAATGTCTCAAGGCGTTCCCATGCCTCGGTAAGCTCTTCTTTGATGGTCGTAAAGGTACGCAACATCGGTGCTTGCGAGACGGAAAAGACGGCAGATTGCGCTTCGTCGAGCACTTCTTCAATGTCACGATCCTCTTCAAAGGCGATCTCGCCGATCTTCGCCGATGCATCAATGAGACTTCGCAAAACGAATTTTGTCTGTACGGTTTGTGCATAGTGTCGCGCGCTGCCGGGGCTGGCAGCTGCATTCACGAGTTCGGTCAGGTATGCCGCCCCGCCGATCTCTTTTAGTTGTTTGCGTTCTTTGAGCTTTGTCGAAACGGTGACGACGTCCACCGGCTCGCTTTTTGCATACAGGCCGAGCATCGCATCGAAGACAGCGCGGTGTTTGCCGGAATAGAACGAATCGACGCCGACCATATCAGCGACTTCGTACATGGCGTTCTGGTTGAGCATCAGAGCTCCGAGAAGCGCCTTCTCCATCTCGATGTCCTGCGGGGGGACACGCGTTACATTCGTTGCCATGGAAAGGATTCTATCACCGATGAGATAGTCGCCATATATTCGTTATTTTACGATTCGGTGTGTAGCGTGGGGATAACGTGAAATGTATCGCTGATATATGCCGCAAATTGCCCCCTTTTTTCAGACTTGACGCATCTTGATATATTTGATACAACATAAGACATACGAATTCTAATAGTCAATTTATCCTCAACATAATATAGATATGCTTTCCTTTTCGCCTAAAAACGTCAGCAAAGAATTACTCTCCGCTCTTCCGGATCGTTCCCGGAAGGTGCTTTCGGATCGTTTCGGACTTTCAGGTAAGGGCGAAGGTCGCACACTCGATGCTATCGGGCAAGAGTACGGCGTAACACGCGAACGAATCCGTCAGATCGAGAATCACGGTCTCGCGTCGGTTCGTGAATCTGATGCATACGGTGAACATGCGAAGACTCTTGAAGACCTCAAGCATGCGATCAATGCGCTCGGCGGTATCCTTGCGGAAGAAACGCTCCTGGAAAAGATCGCGAAAAACGAGGCCGATCACAACCATCTCGTTTTCATTCTGACGGTCGGACACCCGTTCAAATTGCGCCGCGAGGACAATAATTTTCGCGCACGCTGGTACACCGATGAGCAACTTGCAGAACAGGTTGAGAAAGCACTTACCAATCTGTACGAATCCATCGAAGCGGATCGTCTGACGTCGGAAGAGGATTTCTTGCAGCTGTTCACCAAGTTTCTCAAGTCAGCCGGTGTGAAGAATCGCATCGAAGAGGCGCTTTCGCATTGGCTCGCTATTTCCAAGCGAGTCGCCCGTAATCCGCTCGGCGAATGGGGTCGTATTGATTCGCCGCATGTGCGCATCAAGAACACGCGTGATTTCGCGTACTTGACGCTGAAGCGTCACGGTTCGCCGATGCACTTCACCGAAGTCGCAAAAGGGATCGAAAAGCTGTTCCACCGCAAGACGCACCCTGCAACGACGCATAACGAGCTCATCAAGGACAGTCGATTCGTACTCGTCGGACGCGGTCTCTATGCGCTCAAGGAATGGGGCTATGAGCCGGGCGTCGTTCGGGACGTCATCAAGGAGATCATCCGTCGTGAAGGTCCGCTTACGCGCGAGGAGATCGTCGATCGCGTGAAGCGCGAACGATACGTCAAAGAAGCGACGATCGCCGTCAATCTTCAGAACGGAAGCTTCGTACGAGAAAGTGATGGACGCTACGCACTCGCAAAGAAATAAAATTAAACAGGGGTTTTCAAAAACGGCCGCGATATAAAATATCGCGGCCGTTTTTTACATCTGTTGGTATCTCCAGATGACGTGTCAATGAAATGATAGTATGTATGTCATGGCAGAAGATGCACATGAAGCTCCCTCGGGCTTATTCGGCGGTACGGTGTTTGAGGAGGGGTTATTTGGAGATTCACACGGTGAGCACGCGGTACACCCGATAACGTCATTTGAATACATTCAACACAATACATGGTTCGGGTGGTTCGTGTTCGAATGGCTTGCCGAGTGGGGAATCTCACGGGCACTTGTGCTTTGGATCACCTTCATCGGTCTCCTCTGTGTGCTTGGTATCGAAATACCGAACCTCCCGCTTTTCATAATCGAGTGGCTTGCCGGGACGGCACCGCTTTGGTTGCCCATCGTGCTCATCCTTTCGATGTGGTCGGTATGGACCTGGTACATACAGGGATTGTTCATATCAGGGCGCGATCCGGTCGTGCTCGACATAAAGATCCCGCGCGAGATCACCAAGTCTCCGCGTGCGATGGAGATAGCGCTTGTTAATTTGTTCAATACATCCGGCGAAGGTGCGTTCTTGGATCGTATTTGGAAAGGTCAGGTACGTGTTTGGTATTCGCTTGAATATGCATCGTTCGGCGGGGAAGTTCACATGTTCATCTGGTGTTGGAAGGCTCATCGCGATGTTGTCGAGACATCGCTCTACGCGCAATTTCCGGAGATCGAGATCCATCAGGTAGAAGATTATGCATCGAAGTTTAAGTTCGATCCGCGTTCCCATAAAGCGTTCGTCACTGATCATGTGTATAAGAAGGACGATGCATATCCCTTGAAGACATATGTGGAATTTGAACTCGACAAGGATCCGAAAGAAGAATTCAAAGTCGACCCCATCGCGCAAATTTTCGAATATTTAAGTTCACTCAAAAAAGGTGAGCAGGTCTGGGTACAGATCATCTTTCGTGCCTCGGGCAAACAAGACAGCTTATTCTCACCTAAACAAGGTGACGATATGTGGATGGAACGCGTGAAGAAAGCGATTCAAGGGATACGCAAAGAAGCTTCGTTAACACCGGGTAAGGAAGATGCGCCGGAAAGTGATGAGCGCAAGTACGGCTTTCCGCGGCCGACATGGAGCCAGACGGAACAAATGCGCATCATGGAGCGTCAGTTGAGCAAGATACCCTTCGACGTCGCCGTGCGTGGTTTGTATATCGCCGAGAATGCCGTGTATAGCGGGCCAAAGCTCAACGGTATGCGCTGGTTTTGGAAACCGATCAATAATCCGGGATACCTCAATGCGCTCGGCCCGGCACGCGGGCACAACACATTCGATTATCCGTGGCAAGATTTCATGGGCATTCGGGATCGTCTTCTCATCCGCCGGTACATCGATGCATATCGTCGACGGTGTGCGTTTTATGCGCCATGGAAGACTTCCTACAAGGTGATGACTAATGAAGTCTTGGCGACCATGTTCCACTTCCCGAGTGCGAGTGTCATCGCGCCCGGGCTCGAACGAATCTCTGCGAAGAAAGCGGAGCCGCCGTCGAATTTGCCGAAATGATTTTGTATGCCGATGAATCAATCTTCCGACAAAAATAGTGTCGCGCGAATGCTTGCGTATCTCGATTCGCTCGAGAATACTTTGTCACAAAAGTGGCGCGAGAACACGAACCGCCGCACGTTGCTGATAATCCTGATACTCGGGCTGTTTTCGATCTACGTCTACCTCTATCTGATCCGTCCGCCGGATCAATTTCCGCTTCAGAAAATGGTGCATATTCCCGCAGGACTATCTGGCGGGCAGGTGAGCGAGATTTTGCAAGAGGACGGGATCGTGCGATCGGCGCTTGTATTTCGCATTATGGCGACACTGCTCGGACATGAACGCGACCTGCATGCGGGCGATTATATCTTTACGGAACCGCTGGACGTATTCCATGTCGCACGTCGGATCGGCATCGGCGCATACGGTCTCGAACCCATCAAGATCAGGATACCGGATGGAGCGACGATTCGACAAATGGCGACCGTCTTTTCGATCGAATTACAATATTTCAACCCGCAAGACTTTCTTGTACAAGCATCGCCGCTCGAAGGATATTTATTCCCTGATACCTATTATTTTCTACCGAATGCCGACGAAAACACGGTGATCCAATCCTTGCAGCAAGATTTTGATGAGCATGTAGCGACGATCCAGCCGCAGATCACTGCGTTCGGACACCCGCTTTCAGAAGATGTCATCATGGCATCCATCGTCGAACGAGAGGCAAGCAACACACAGGACCGACGGATGATCGCCGGTGTCCTCTGGAATCGTATTGCGCACGGTATGCCGCTTCAAGCTGACGTGACGTTGCAATATTCGCTACCGAAGGCGGATTCGCAGCTCACGATGGCGGATCTCCAAAGCAGTTCCCCCTATAACACGTATGTTCATCCCGGTTTACCGCCGGGCCCGATCGGCAGCCCGTCGCTCGACTCACTCCTTGCGGCCGTGACTCCCGTCAAAAGCAACTATTTGTATTATCTGGCCGACAGTAACGGCGTCACCCATTACTGTGCCACGTTCGCCTGTCAACGCACGAATGAGAAGCTCTATTTGGGAAAGTAATAGCTCAAGCTGCTAGGGACTAGTGGCTAGCTTCTAGCAAAATCCGCATATTTGTATTTCCTAGCCACAGTATTTTCCACTACCAGAATGGAACCGAAATGAATTTAGCATTTTTGCCGGATTGTTGCGAATAATTTCTTCTTGGCGGACTGCATCTCTTGTGCTGCTTTGA